>JANQJY010000067.1 GCA_028281385.1 Rickettsiales bacterium
CCGGACGGCTGCGCAGAAGGGTGGTGAGCGCTCCGCTGCCAAGCGGTTCTTCCACCGCCGCATAATGGAGTCCTCCGAGCACCCCCAGCAGAAACCGCCTGTGCGCCATGGCTGATGGCGACGGGCGGTTTCTGCTGGGGATGCTCGAAGAACTCCATTATGCGGCGTTGAAAGAACCGCTTGGCAGCGAAGCGCTCACCACCTTTCTGCGCAGCCGTCCGGCGCTGTATGACAAACATCAGGACAACCATTACAATCTCATCAGCGCATTGCATAAATCGCTACGCGGCTCGGATGTCGATGCGGCGCTGTACTGGTTCCAGCGCATGCTCGAGGGAGGCGAAGACCCGCTCTATATCGCGCGGCGGCTGATCCGTTTTGCGGTGGAGGATGTCGGTATGGCCGATCCGCAGGCGCTGCTGCAGGCGAAGGCGGCGAAAGAGGCGTATGAATTTCTCGGCTCGCCGGAAGGCGAGCTGGCGATTGCCCAGTCGGTGATTTATCTGGCCACCGCGCCCAAATCCAACGCACAGTATACGGCCTTCAAAGCGGCGAAGCGATCAGCGGCGGAGCATGGCTCGCTGATGCCGCCGAAACATATTCTGAACGCGCCGACCAAACTGATGAAAGAGATTGGTTACGGTAAAGACTATGCCTACGACCACAACGCCGAAGACGGCTTTTCCGGCCAGAATTATTTTCCTGAAGAGATGGATCGTGAACAGTATTACCAGCCGTTCGAACGTGGGTTTGAACGCGAGATCACAAAGCGGCTGGACTATTGGCAAAGGCTGCGCAAGAAGAAACAATCTTAACACGTCATTCCCCGAATTTTTTCAGGAGAAAAAATTGTAGGGGAATCTATAGAAAGAAAAATCAGTAGATTTTTCTGACACAAAATGTCTACTGACATTTTGTTATTCTGGATCCCCGCGTTCAAACGCCTCCTTGCGTTTGACGCGAGGATGACAGGGGAAGAAGATGATGCCTATTATATACATTGCCGCCGGTGGTGCGGCGGGTGCGGTGCTGCGTTACCTTAGTACCAGCGCGGCGACCACATGGTTCGGCCATGGCTTTCCTTACGGCACCATGCTGGTGAATGTGTTCGGCTCGCTGGGGATGGGGCTGTTGATCGGCTGGCTGGCGAAACACAGCGCTGGGGCGGAGACATTGCGCTATCTTATCGCGGTCGGGTTTCTCGGCGGCTTTACCACCTTCTCGGCCTTTTCGCTTGATGTCGTGACGCTGTTCGAACGTGATCAGATGATCAGCGCCATGCTGTATATCATCGGCTCGGTCAGCCTGTCGGTTATCGCGCTGTTTGCGGGGCTGTATGTGATGCGTATTGTGCCGGCATGAACAGAATCCAGGCATTCACCATCACGCAGGATGATGACGGTATCCGGCTGGATCGCTGGTTTAAGCGTCACTATCCAGGCGTGTCGTTCGGCGAGCTGCAGAAGGCCTGCCGCAAGGGACTCATCCGGCTCGATGGCAAAAAGGCTAAAACTGAAGACCGCATCGCATCGGGTCAGGAAATGCAGGTCAAGTTTCTCGAACTGGACGCACAAAGGAAACCGGCCGCACCCTTTTCACTCACCGATACGCAGATCACCGAAACGCAGGGCTGGGTGCTGGGGAAAACCGGTCAGTATATCGCGCTTAACAAACCGGCCGGACTGGCGGTGCAGGGCGGCAGCGGGGTGAAGGACCATCTCGACCGGCGCATGGAAGCGCTGCGGTTTGGACGAGAGGATAACCCGAAGCTGGTGCATCGGCTCGATAAGGATACCAGTGGCGTGTTACTGTTGGGGCGCAGCGCGAAGGATGCGTCGATTTTGTCGGATGCTTTTCGCAGCCGGAAGACGGAAAAGACCTATCTGGCGCTGTGTGTCGGGGTGCCGGAAATACGCGCCGGCGAGATTGAAGGCGCGCTGGTCAAAGGCAGCACCAGTGGACAGGAGAAGATGCAAGTGACAGAAGAACAAGGCAAACGCGCCGTGACCGACTATGAGGTGATCGACCATGCGCATGACACCATTTCGCTGGTCAGGCTGCGGCCGATTACCGGGCGGACGCATCAGCTGCGCGTGCATATGGCCGAAATGGGCCATCCGATTCTGGGCGACGGCAAATATGGTGGCAAAGCGGCGTTTCTCGACGGGCTGGATTTGCCAAAGCAGTTACATCTGCATGCGCATCATATCCGTATTCAGGATATCTTCAATACCGATATAGATATCACCGCACCGCTGCCAACGCATATGAAACGCAGTATGAAAGAGCTGGGATTATCTTTGTAGTTGTCATTACCCGGCTTGTCCGGGTAATCCAAATGGTGGTTAGATTGCCCGAATAAATCGGGCAATGACGGGTAGAGAAGAATGAAACGGTTTTACCAAGACGTCACCTGCGAAGAAATAGCACATGGCTGGCAGGTATTGCTGGATGGCAAACCAGTAAAAACCAGCGGTGGTAGCGAGATTATCATCCCGACGCAGGCGCTGGCCGAGGCGGTGCGCGAAGAGTGGGATACGCAAACGGAGAAAGTTGATCTGGCGTCCATGACGTTTACCCGCCTGTGCGGCGGGGCGGCGGAAATGACGGCGGAAGACCGCGCAGCCTGCCGTCAGGATATCGGCGATTATGCCGATACTGATCTGCTGTGCTATTTCGCCGAGGAAGAGGCGTTGCTCAGGCGGCAGCAGGAGATGTGGGAACCGTTACTGAAACAACTTGAGGTAGCATGGGACATCACCCTGCATCGTACGCAGGGTATCATGCCCGTAAAACAGCCAGAAGAGACATTGGCCTGTCTGAGGGCGAAGCTGGACGGCCTGTCCGATCATCAATTGCTGGCATTGTCATTGTTGGTACCGGCATTGGGATCGTTGCTGTTGGCGTTGGCACTGTTGGAAGGCATGATCAACGATGAGGAAGCGATGACATTGTCGATGCTCGATGAGCACTATCAGACCGAGCGCTGGGGCGAGGATGTGGAAGCCAAACACTCCCGTGAGCAAAAACAGGCGGAGATTGGTAGTGTGATACGATTTCTACGATTGCTCTAGTTGATAAAGCTATCTATACTGCCAACCGTGACGGGGCTTCAAACCCTCAGAGAACATACTTTTAAGTATTCACGCCACTCCTGAGTCGGGAGTGGCGGCGGAATGCAACAGCCTTCGGGTAAATACGCCCCGGGCCGGTTCTCTGGCTGTTTGAAACTCCCGACACCTTGTTTTTCAATCACTTGCCACAGGAGGGGCTCCATGCCGGATGACCATGAAACCATATTAATGAACAGCCTGTGCGCAGCGACTTTCGAGATGTTGCGCTATCTGGCCTCCCATACTGCTAATGAACAGGAGCGTGATCAGATGCAGCAGGCTATGCAAGTCGTCATCCGTATATTAAGGCGACGGCATAATGAGCCATAATCTCCTTGGCCGCTGGCGTAATCTTTGCTAAAACGGCCTTTCCTGCAAACAACTAGGGAGAAAGCATGCATCCGGTCTCGGTGGTCAAGGAACTGGAAAAACGTCGCCATCTCGCGCGCATGGGCGGTGGACAGAAACGCATCGATGCGCAGCATGCGCGCGGCAAGCTGACAGCGCGTGAACGGATTGAGGTACTGCTCGATCCGGATTCCTTTGAAGAATATGACATGTTTGTCGAGCATCGCTGCACCCATTTCGGTATGGAAGAACAGAAGGTGCCGGGCGATGGGGTGGTGACGGGCCATGGCACGATCAACGGCCGGCTGGTTTTTGTTTATTCTCAGGATTTCACCGTACTTGGCGGCTCGCTGTCTGAAACCAACGCCCGCAAAATCTGCAAATTGCAGGAAATGGCGATGAAAATGGGCGCGCCGGTGATCGGCATCAATGATTCCGGCGGTGCGCGTATCCAGGAAGGGGTGGATTCGCTCTCCGGCTTTGCCGAGATTTTTCAGCGCAATGTGCTGGCCTCGGGTGTGGTGCCGCAGATTTCGCTGATCATGGGACCCTGCGCGGGCGGGGCGGTTTATTCTCCGGCGCTGACCGATTTTACCGTGATGGTACGTGGTTCGTCCTATATGTATGTCACCGGGCCGGATGTCGTCAAAACCGTGACGCATGAAGAGGTGTCGCATGACGAGCTCGGCGGGGCGAATGTGCATTCCAAACATACCGGCGTCGCCGATCTCGCCTATGATAACGATATCGAGGCGCTGTTGCAGGTCCGGCGTCTGTTCAACTTCCTGCCGCTCAATAACCGCGAAAAAGCGCCGAACTGGCCGACCGACGATCCGGCCGACCGGGTTGAGATGTCGCTCAACACGCTGGTACCGGACAATGCCAACAAGCCCTATGACATGTTTCAACTGGTCAAGCAGGTTGTCGATGAAGGCGATTTTTTCGAGATTCAACCGGACTTTGCCAAAAACGTCATTGTCGGCTTCGGGCGTATGGAAGGCTCGACCGTCGGCTTTGTCGCCAATCAGCCGATGGAGCTGGCCGGCGTGCTCGATATCGAATCCTCGCGCAAGGCGGCGCGCTTCGTCCGCTTCTGCGACGCGTTCAACATCCCGATCGTCACCTTTGTCGATGTGCCCGGCTTCCTGCCCGGCACCAGCCAGGAGCATAACGGCATCATCAAGCATGGTGCCAAGCTGCTCTATGCTTATGCCGAAGCGACGGTGCCGAAGATTACCGTGATTATCCGCAAAGCCTATGGCGGGGCGTATATCGTCATGGCGTCAAAACATCTGCGCGGCGATGTTAATTATGCCTGGCCGACGGCAGAAATCGCGGTGATGGGGCCGGAAGGCGCGGTCGAAGTGATTTTCAAGGGCAAGCTCGACTCGGAGGAAGAGGTGCAATCACAGGTTGAGGACTATAAGGAGCGTTTCGCCAGCCCCTTTGCCGCCGCCTCGCGCGGTTATCTCGATGATGTGGTGCGCCCGCAAAATACGCGCTGGCGTCTGTGCCGCACACTCGGTTTCCTGCGTAACAAGGAACTTGAGAACCCATGGAAAAAGCACGATAATCTGCCGCTTTAACCGCTATTCATACACCTCCTTGCGATGGCCGACATGAATCACATGAATGATTAGCTTATCATTATGGATTTCGTAAATAATACGATAGTTACCATAGCGATAACGATACAGGCTGGAGAATTTACCGGCCAGCGGACTGCCGAGTTCCTCTGGTGCTTGAGTAAGGTAGGTTTCTACTTTGTGAAAGATCTTCCTGCCGATATGCGGTGGCAGAGATTCTAACTCTTCTGTGACTCCTTCATCCCACGTAACCCTATAGGTCCAACAAGTGAAAAAGCGCGCTTCATATTAAAATCCTGTTTTTACGACTAATTGACAATGAGTCCCGGATATATCAAGCCGATAACTTGCCGTAGAAGGTGTATCTGAATCAGTACAAGATGCATTATATGTATTGTTCCATGGCAGCACTTTTCCTGTTCCTGGTTTGCCATCATCTACTTTTTTATCAATATTCCATGCCTCTTCTGGTTCAAGTACCGCGGCCGTTGTCCAGTTTGACACGGCACCAAAGAATAGGACATTACCGTAATTGCTTTCGAAATAATATCCGTGGCCTGAAGCAACGTCACCTAAATGGCTAATACTCCACCCTGCAGAGGAAAGCCTAGAAGCAGGAGCATTCACTCCAAGAGTAACGTTACAGGAACCAGGGATACCACCACCGCACGAGCCACCGCTCTGAGTACCGGTAAAGGAACCTTCAATCAGCCCGGCATTGGCCAGATGTTGCCAAAACCGATGTGACTCTCCCCCCGTCGTTGCGTTGATATACCAATGAATCTTGCCATCTCCATTTCCATTGCAGGTAGCTTCGGTCATTGAGGTATCGCTTTCATCGCCCGGACAGCCATCAGGGTCTGTACCCCAAAAATCTGTCGCATTGGTCATATCGCCGGGCAAGGCCATATATTTATCACGAAATGTATATACCGCAGCTTGGTAGCGCTGAATTTCTGTCGTTACACTGCGCAACTCGGCATTGCGGATGAGGTTCTGGCCGGTGAGGATGCCGCCAGTGAGCAGACCGAGAATGACGAGGACGATGGATAACTCCACCAATGAGAACCCATTTGTCATACTGGCGTAGGCCGGTATCCAAAGCAATTTTCGGCTGGATCCCGGTCGTCGCCGGGGTGGCAGCTTATCCGAGCTCGTCCCCCGTCTCTCATCCCTGTGATTAAGTGATGTCGCCAGCGCTCCTTCAGAATGACGAAAGTATGAAAAGACAGGGGTTTTGGTAGAGTATTTCATAACATATCTCCCTTTGGTTGTATAAACACAAAGATCACCAAAACGCCCTTCTGGTGATCGGGGAGTTCAGAAAAACCGACTAAAGGAAGGTTCCCGCTGGTCTTTAGGGCAAGCCTTGGACATTCACCAACGGCTCCCCGACCATGGGAAGATCGAGGAATACATCTAACGGTTGTATCAACCGCCTTTAGTCAGGGGTTTCTGACGCCCCGCATAAACCATTGGTTTATGCAAAGTCATTCTATCAAAAGCCGGAGGAGAAGTAAACCATGGAAAGAAATTGCTGCACTGCAAAATTTTGCGTGCAATATGGCATGAAATTCGCTAATCTATGAGCGTATACGCTTAATCTATTAACGACAAAACAGGAGTTGTGAATATGTCAGCAGCACAAACCCCCGCAGAATTGGAAAAGGAGTGGAAAACCAGCCCGAGATGGGAGGGTGTGGAGCGTAACTATACCGGCGCCGATGTCGATCGGCTGCGCGGCACGCTGCCGATTGAATATTCCCTGGCGCGTAATGGGGCGGAAAAGCTATGGAATTACATGCAGAACGAGGATTACGTCAATGCGCTGGGCGCGCTGACGGGCAATCAGGCGATGCAGCAGGTCAAGGCCGGGCTGAAGGCGATTTACCTGTCGGGCTGGCAGGTCGCGGCCGATGCCAACCTGGCGGGTGAGATGTATCCGGATCAGTCGTTATATCCGGCGAATTCAGTACCTTCCGTGATAAAGCGTATCAATCAGTGCCTGCAACGGGCGGATCAGCTCCATCATGCCGAGGGTGATGATTCGATCGACTGGTTCCAGCCGATCATGGCCGATGCCGAGGCCGGATTTGGCGGTAATCTCAATGCCTTCGAGCTGATGAAGGGCATGATCGAGGCCGGGGCGGCGGGTGTGCATTTTGAGGACCAGCTCTCCAGCGCCAAGAAATGCGGCCATATGGGCGGCAAGGTGCTGGTACCGATTCAGGAGCATATTCAGAAACTTATCGCGGCGCGGCTGGCGGCGGATGTGTGCGGCGTGCCAACCATTCTGGTCGCACGCACGGATGCCAACGGCGCGTATCTCATCACCAGCGATGTCGATGAACGCGATCGTGACTTCGTCGAAGATGAGCGCACGCCGGAGGGTTTCTTCAACTATAAGGGCGGGCTCGATGCGGCGATCAACCGCGGGCTGGCCTATGCGCCTTACTGTGACTTGATCTGGTGTGAGACCTCCAAGCCCGATGTCGAGGAAGCACGCCGCTTTGCCGAGGCGATCCATGCAAAATATCCGGGCAAAATGCTTGCCTATAACTGCTCGCCATCCTTCAACTGGAAGAAGAATCTCGACGATATCACCATCGCCAAATTCCAGAAGGAACTGGGGGCGATGGGCTATAAATTCCAGTTTATCACCCTGGCGGGCTTCCATGCGCTGAATTACGGCATGTTCGATCTGGCGAGCAAATACCGCGATCACGGCATGACCGGCTATGTCGAACTGCAGGAGCGCGAATTTGCAGCGGCGGATCAGGGCTTTACCGCGACCAAGCATCAGCGCGAAGTCGGCGTCGGCTATTTCGACGAGGTGGCGCAGGTGATTTCCGGCGGTGAAAGCTCGACCACGGCATTGGAAGGCTCGACCGAGGCGGCGCAGTTTAGTTAGATGAAGGAATGGTGGAAATTATAGCCGTTTAGATTTATTCCACCCTGTTTTCGTCATTCCTGCGACCCGCTGCGCCAGCGCTTGCGCGGCGAGAAGCAGGAATCTTAGAGGAATACGGCACAAAGATCCCCGTTTTCACGGGGATGACGGGGAACGATAAATGTAAACGGCTATAATTTCCACCATTCCACCATTCCAAACCATGGCGCCGGGAGGTCTAGCTTATTTGTTACGTTCAGGACGCTATTTCCCCTAAGAGGTCTTCTATTCACGTCCCCTCCCGGCTCAAGGGGTAATCGCTACCAGCCATCAGCGGCTGGTAGCCGGGAGTCAAAAACGTGAACTCAAGAGTAACACGCGCGACACTCTTTGGCCGCGAGACGCAAGCGTCCAAGGCTTGGACATGCAGTGCCGCCTCCCGGCCATAAAGGTCGGAAAGCGGCATCTTTGAT
>JANQJY010000059.1 GCA_028281385.1 Rickettsiales bacterium
GACTTGGAAACACTAAACCGTGTGGCAGGAACACCCATTTTGACCAGTGAATCCGTGACCTTTTTGAGATGTTTGGAGGCCTTCGCCATGGTCCTTACATTCTTCTCATGATTTTCGCTCTGGGGAATATAGGAAATAATATCAAACACTACTGACGGTTTGGCTGAGACTGCCCGCGCCACCGCATTATACATCTGCTGCTCGAAATAGACCTTGCGCTGATTAAAACGGATAATCATCAATGGCTTATTGATCGGTGCCACCAGCCGTGATACCGGCAGCAATACGCCGCCATACGCCACCTGCTGCCCCGGCACCAGACCTGCCAGCAACAGAATGCAGAAACCATATACGCACACCCGCCGCATCATACTCCAGTCATATACCGGCCCGCTTCCCTTTGCCAAGAAAAAAGCAGGCGGGACACACAGTTAGCCGATACTCTATCATCATCACTTGATCTAACGCACTGTAACACTTATCTTAATGGTATGGGGCTTTTACTGCGAATCGTGCTGGTCATGGGGTGGATGGTGTTTTTTACCATCAGTCCTGCCTTTGCCAAAAATTATACCCTTAAGAAATATCCGCATAAAATCATCGGCATCTTAGGCCCGAAACAAACTAAAAACTGGATTGTCGATGATCCAAGCTATAACCGTTTCAGGAAGTATGTCTTCACGCTCTATAAAAAGCCGGACAAGGAATCGCATGCTTATTTCAGACTTACCCCGAATGAGATGCAAACGGCGGATTACTATTACAATCGTCCGGGAGTGGTTGCCTACGGCTTTGAGGAACTTGACTGGTATCGCGTGTTTTACAAAGATCAGTTTTACTGGGTGCAACTGCCGTCTGATATGAAGCTTCACTCCTATGTCGATCTGCTGAAAGACCGTAAAGCCTATCTGAAGGAGTGGGACTGGAAAGTCTATTCCAGACCGGGCGAAGAGAAAGTCTATGAGATCAAAAAGAACGATGTCAAAATTCTCTATAAAGGCAACCCGGCGATCGAAGTTGTCACCAGCGAAGAAATCAACGGCCGGTTATGGTTGCGCATACGAGTGATGGACAGCAACTGCTATGAACTTGACCGGCCCGGCCTTACTCTCGCGTCCGGCTGGCTGCCCGCCTATACGCCTGATAATCGCACCACTTTCTGGTTCAACTCGCGCGACTGCGCTAAGGAAGGCTATTGAACGGCCGTTTTTCACCTTTTACTTGTGTTTGGAACATTTTTTGTTATCTTCCCACCCTCTCATGAATGAGTGAGATGAGATGTGCGCCCGTAGCTCAGTTGGATAGAGTGCATGGCTACGAACCATGAGGTCGGGAGTTCGAATCTTCCCGGGCGCGCCAGTTTTACTTTTAAGGCCATTAGGCCAACAGACCGGCCTTAAAAGTGAAAATAGTTGTTTCTAAAGGTTTGAACGACGTTCGACGCCGAGGCCAACAGGCCGAGACGCGGCGCAGATGCGTAGCATCAAGCCAATCTTTCCGGGCGCGCCATTGCTTCGCATGGCTTACCTCGTTCAGATCACGCTGCGGTCTACATCTTTTCATTCACTTCGTTCATCAACAGAAAGACCTTGCGGCTCAGTCATGAACATGTGCCACCGGCACATCTTCTTATTCCTTTGCTCCCGAGCGCGCCATTTTCGATAACATGCCGCCGGATAGTCTCATCAAAGCCGTATCATAAAATGGTAGCTTGCAGATATATGGTGAATCAGGATGTGTATTCATTTTATATATGGGTTGCATGAATATCCTATACGCTATACTTTAGGTTGCAATTTTTCTATGTGAATACGATTCTTATGTGGCAGACTTACTATGCAAAAGAAATATAAAAATCATGAAATATGCGTGGCAGATAAGCTTCGCGTTGCTTGCTAAGAGATTCACGTGCGTGTTGCAGCTGTACGAAACCAATACACCCATACAATGATTGCTGGCGCATCAGGCATGTTTCTGTCACCAAAGCGCGGGTTATGGCCATGCTGCCATAGGAGAGAAGACGTATGGATACGACACAAGCTGCAGTAAAAGAAGCAGAGCTGAGGCGGGCATTGGCCGATTGTGCCAAAGAACCGATTCATATTCCTGGTTCAATACAGCCGCATGGATTTATGCTGGTATTCAATGCGGATCTGGTGATTGAGCAGATCAGCGATAATACCGACCGCTTTTTATCACTGGCAACGCAGGAGCTTCTGGGAAGCACAATAGACCAGGTGCTGGATGACGAAACCGCACCAGCGGTTATAGCGCTTGTTAAACAAAGCCAGCAACAGCACAACCCGCAAGGCGTGGTGCTGACCATCAACGGTCGGCGGTGTGATGTGGTCGCGCACAAAACGGGTGATAGCATTGTGGTCGAATTCGAACCTATGCTGTCGGAAGCGGAATCTGTGTCGCTCTATACCATGTATAGCCGGCTGGATTATTTTACCCGCCGGTTGCAGCAAGCCAGTAGTATAGACGAGCAATGCCAGATTGCGGCAGAAGAAATCCATAAGCTTACCGGATTTGCCCGCACTAAAATTTATCAATTTGATGAAGACTGGCATGGCCATGTCATTGCCGAGAGCAGAGACGAACATATGAAATCCTATCTGGGTCATCATTTCCCTGCCAGTGATATTCCCAAACAGGCACGCGCGATGTATGTCAAAAATCCGCTACGTTTGATTGCCGATGTGGATTATACGCCTGCTACCCTGGTGTCTGCTGAAAAAAATGCTGCCCCGCTTGATATGAGTCTTTCCATATTGCGTAGCGTATCGCCTGTGCATTTACAATATCTTAGGCATATGCATATTGCAGCATCCATGTCCGTTTCCATATTGCAAGGCGATAAGCTCTGGGGGCTTATTTGTTGTCATCATGAAACGCCCAAATATGTGTCTTATTCAGTGCGGATGATTGCTCAGCTGATTGGTGAGATATTGGCACTGCAGATCTCTGTTCTTACCACCTCTCAGGAGTTAGAGTATAAAGAAAAAGTACAGCGTAGTGTCTCAACCGTTGCCAGTAGATTGCGTCATCACACCAACGCACAACACATAGAAGACGCCTTGCCTGATATGATGCGCAGCATAGGCGCTGGTGGGGTTACATTGCAGTTGGACCATCAAATCTATACCTCAGGCAATACACCGGCAAAGGAAGAGAGTGCCCGTATCGTGAGCTGGTTGAAAGAGCATCATGCTCAGCAGGTTTTCAGTAGCCATCATCTGTCGTTACATATGGCATTAAGCGATGAGACCAAAGCGGTTGCCAGCGGTATATTGGCCGTTCCGATTGACAGGAATACGGATGATATGATGCTCTGGTTCAGACCGGAGATCATCGAAACCATTCAATGGGCGGGTAATCCGGACCAAGTCAAAAATCTTGAT
>JANQJY010000081.1 GCA_028281385.1 Rickettsiales bacterium
GGCACAAAGCCGATGATCGTTCCGCGACGCGGATAGGTGTCGGGATTGCCATGCGTCATGCCGAGTCCGCCGCCGATAGCGACATTAAACCCGAGAAACGTGTCCCCCTCACCGATCGCGATCAGGCCGATGTCATTGGCAAACACATCATTCTCATTATGCGGCGGAATGGCGATGGCGATCTTGAATTTGCGCGGCAGATAGCGGTCCTGATAGAGCGGATCCTCTTCAGCCGACCGATCCTCTGCCAGCTTTTCGCCTTCCAGCCATACTTCCTTGAACGCGCCGGTCTTCGGCAACAGATGCGCACTGATCTTATCGGCAAAGGCGTGCACTTCGGCATGATATGGCGCCAGCGCCGGATTGGCGCCGCACATGACATTGCGGTTGACATCACCGCAGGCGGCAATGCTGTCGAGCCCGAGCGCATCGAAATCCTGCATGGTCGGCCTCATCCGCGCCTTGACGACACCGTGAAACTGAATCGTCTGGCGCGTGGTGATCTTGATGATGCCGCTGGCATTGCGGTCACAGCTTTCCTGTAGTTTGAGCCATTGATCGGCAGTGATGTCGCCGCCGGGAATGCGCAGGCGGATCATGTAGGAATAGGCCCATTCGAGCTTTTTGCGCTCACGCTCTTCGCGGCGGTCACGGTCGTCCTGCTGGTAAGCGCCGTGAAATTTGATCAGCTGCTGATCATCGGCGGAAATCGCTCCCGTCAGCTGATCGTCCATACCCTGCGACAGCGTACCGCGCAGGCCCCGGCTTTCAGTCTTGATCGTTTCATTGGCCGATAGCTTATCGTCATTCATTTTAATAGACATCCTTCACATAACGCCCCTGCTCCGCCAGATCGGCAAGATAGTCTGCCGACTGCTCCGCAGAAAAGGATTTTTTCGCGGCAATAATCTCTGTGAGCATTTGTTCGACATCTTTGCTCATCGGGTCTTTAGTGCCACAAACATATAATGCGGCACCATTCTCCAGCCAGTCCATCAACTCATCCGAGCGTTGCTGCAGGCGATGCTGCACATAGATTTTTTTATCCTGATCGCGTGAAAAAGCAAGGTCGAGCCGGTGCAGCGTTTCCATCGCCAGATGTTCCTGCCATTCGGCCTGATAGAGAAAATCGCAATGCGCATACTGTTCGCCGAACAGCACCCAGCTGCGCCCGCTATCGCCGCGTTCCGAGCGCTCATAGACAAAGGAACGAAACGGCGCAATGCCCGTGCCCGGCCCGATCATGATTGCATCCTGATCCGGTGCGGGCAGGTTGAACAGCTGATTCTGGCTGATATAAAATTCGATGTCGTCCCCCGCTGTTTTATCGGCGAGATATTTGGAGGCGATACCATAGCCTGTCGTACCGTCTTCCTTAATGTAAGTGGCCAGTGCGACGGTCAGGTGAATTTCACCCTCATGCACCGACGGCGCCGAGGCAATCGAATAGAGCCTCGGGGTTACTTCCTTCCCGTCCTCATCCGGCGGCAGAA
Organism: Rickettsiales bacterium; assembly: GCA_028281385.1. GTDB lineage: Bacteria > Pseudomonadota > Alphaproteobacteria > Rickettsiales > UBA3002 > JANQJY01. The sequence goes on from JANQJY010000081.1 coordinate 1,494, forward strand.
TAATCCCCGCCGCATCGCCGGGCGTGTAGATAATGTCATCCTCATAGGCGATTTCGATATGATAGGTCTGTTTGTTCGATCCCACATCATTGAGATTAACAATCTCCTTAATCGCTCCACTCACCGGTTGCAGACGGGTATAGCCCTTACCGCTGCGAACCACCAGTTCGTCAGTAACGGAAGCAACTGACTGTATTGCTGGCTGAGTCGTACCAAATTGTTCATCAAGTTTTGCTACCGTCTGCGCAATCCATGCCGGTGTATGTTCCGCATAATCGACATCGAACAGGGCCATCTCCCGAAACGGTTTGGCACCCAGCCGCACGAGATGTTCGTCCAGTGTGGTCGCCGCACCGCAGAAGATGTCATAACTCTTATCGCCCAGCCCCAGCATCGCATAAGATAGCCCTTCCAGCGCGCCATCCGTTTCCTGTGCGATGCGTTCAAAAAAGGCGACGGCCGCTTCCGGCGGATCACCTTCGCCATGCGTGCTGACTAAAAAAATCGCCGGGTGATCTGTGGGGATATCGGATGGGTTCAGACGATTGACTGACGTGCTTTTCACCTTGTATCCGGCTTGTTTCAACGCCTTCATCAGACCCAGCGACAGCGCCTTGGCATTGCCGGTCTCAGTGGCATAGAAGATATCGACCTTTGCCTTCTCTGCTGCCACCGCGTTGGACGCAGCCGCCTCGCCACCCGCCTGGGCCTGCAGATAGCCCGACAGCCACAGCATTTGATCGCGCGTCAACAGGCGCAATAACTGCTGCAGCAACGCCTCCTGTTTTGCGTCAAGCATGGGCCTGTTGTTTTTCGACCCGAACCAGTTTGTTATTCTGCAAATGAAGGCCGCATTCCTGTTCGCCTTCCTGCTCCCACCACCAGCGTCCGGCGCGCGGATGCTCTTCCGGCGAGATCGCGCGGGTACAGGGCGTACAGCCGATCGACGGGTAACCCTGATCATGCAGCGGATTATAGGGAATGAAATGCTCGTCAATATAGGTGCGTACCGTATTCGCCGACAGATCAACCAGCGGATAGCATTTCACCAGCCCGCGTCCGGTATCCGATTCGGCAACCGGCAGCGTGCCGCGATGCGGCGACTGCTCGCGGCGCAGCCCGCTGATCCAGATATCCACGCCCTTGAGTGCACGCTCCAGCGGCTCGACCTTGCGCACATGACAACAAGCATGGCGCTTCTCGACTGACTGGTAAAAACCGTTGATACCCTGCTTCTTGATCAGTTCCTGCAGCGACTTGGTGTCGGGATAGAAAGTTTCGATATCGATCGTCTCATAAGCATCAAGGGTTTTCTGAAACGTGTCATGCGTCTGCTCGAACAGGCGGCCGGTATCGATGGTAAAAATGCGCACCGGCAATTTGTGTTTCGCAATCGCATGGGTAATAATCTGGTCTTCCAGACTGAAACTGGTGGAAAAGGCAATCGCATCGTTTTTCGCATAATCGCACAGCGCCACCAGCCGCTTTTCCCAGCTAAGCGGTGTCAGTTGTTCCTGCAGAATATCAGCTAATGCGTCAGACATGGGCAGGCTCCTTTTGTGAGGGTAATGAAGCAAAATATTGGCCGATGTGTACCGGCTCCTGTTTCCAGCGATGAGATGTATGCCAGGCAACAACATCGCCGATGATCATCAGGCAGGGCGAGGCAAAATTATGTTCGCCATACTCGGCATCGAAATCGCCGAGTGTGCCGGGATAGTTCTTTTGATACGGCGTCGTGCCCTGTTCAATTACCAGAAATGGCGTGTCATGAGAAAAGCCGTACTCTACCAGTCTGGAACACAGCGTACCGAAATGTTGGCTGCTCATATAGACGACCAGCGTGTCATGCTTGGCATAACGCAGCCCTTCCCAGAAACCCGCATCATGCAAATGTTTTTGATAAAGCGTCAGAAAACGCACCGACTGCGCCCCGTCACGTTCGGTCAGTGGAATGCCGGCATAGGCCGCACAGCCATTGGCAGCGGAAATGCCGGGCACGATCTGATACGGCACACTCAGACGTTTGGCAATCGCAATCTCTTCCGCCCCATGCGCATAAATGCCAGGGTCACCACCTTTCAACCGTACAACGATTCGGCCTTTTCGCAGATGCGTCTCGATCAGCCCGTCAATCGCTTCCTGAGTTTTATGGTGGTGGTCACGCTTTTTACCGACACAGATTTTTTGCGCATCCTTGCGCGCATATTGCTCGAGCAACTGAGGTGAGGTCAGTCGGTCATAGAGCACCAGATCGGCCTGTCCCAAAAGCCGAATCGCCTTCAGCGTCATCAAGTCCGGATGGCCCGGCCCGGCACCAATTAAATAAAGCGCCGCCTTATGCG
>JANQJY010000116.1 GCA_028281385.1 Rickettsiales bacterium
CGCAGTTCGGCTGGCATATCATCAAGTCGGAAGATCGCCGCAAGCTGAAGATGCCGACTTTTACCGAGATGAAACCGCAGATCGAAAAGCAGCTCGAGCAGGACGTGCTCAATGATTTTGTCGGCAAGCTGGTCGATAAAACCAACGTGAAATATTTCGGACCGGACGGTAAGACAAAAGAACTGACCAAAGTGCCGGATTCAACCGAGAAAGACTGATTTTTATGGCTCCTGCCATGTCGCCGCTGGCGCCGAAAACCATACCCGAACTGCCTGCGATCGACGGGGTGGCTCTGGCCGCTACCGCCTGTGGCATCCGTTATAAGGACCGCAGAGATCTGATGCTGGCGGTGCTGGCGGAAGGCACGCAGGCGGCCGGTGTGTTGACGCAATCGAAAACGCGTTCCTATACAGTGGACTGGTGCGAGGAAGTGCTGGTGCATGACAGCCCGCGCGCGGTGATTGTCAATTCCGGCAATGCCAATGCCTTTACCGGCGAGGCCGGAAAGCTCGCGGTCAGGGAAGTGGTCGCAAAAACCGCGCAGCTTGTCGGCTGCGATCCGCTGTCGGTGTTTATGGCATCGACCGGCGTGATCGGCGAGCCGTTGCCTTATGAAAAGATTACCCAGGCGCTGGACGGTCTGCATGCGTCCTTGTCGCCGGACAGCTGGACCGATGCCGCCGAAGCGATCCGCACGACGGATACCTTTGCCAAGCTGGCCACGGCACAGGCCAACATCGGCGGGACGGAGGTGACGATCAACGGCATTGCCAAAGGTTCGGGCATGATTGCGCCGAATATGGCGACGATGCTGGCCTATGTCTTTACCGATGCCGCCATTCCACGGGAAATATTGCAGCCATTACTGCAGGAGACGAATCAACGCAGCTTCAACAGCATCACCGTTGACGGCGATTGCTCGACCAATGACATGGTGCTGGCCTTTGCCACGGGCAGGGCAAAACATCCAGAGATAAACGATCCGGATGATCCGGCGCTGGCGGAGTTTAAGCAGGCGTTTGAGGCGCTCATGCGCGATTTGGCATTGCAGATTGTACGTGATGGCGAAGGTGCGAGCAAGCTGGTGACGGTTCGGGTCAACGAGGTGGTAAGTTATGGCAGTGCGCACAGCATCGCCATGGCGATTGCCAATTCACCGCTGGTGAAAACCGCGATTGCCGGTGAAGATCCCAACTGGGGGCGGATTGTCATGGCGGTTGGCAAGGCCGGTGAGTCTGTCGATCCGGCGCAGTTGTCGATTGCCATCGGTCCGCATGCCATTGTCGAACAGGGCGAGTTAATCGCAGGCTATGACGAAACGCCGGTCGCAGCCTATATGACACAGCCGGAACTGGAGATCACAGTTTCACTGGGCATGGGACAAGCGCAGGCGACGGTATGGACCTGCGATCTCACCCACGCCTATATCGACATTAATGCGGATTACCGTTCATGAAGATGGTGCATGTGTCTGCCATGGCACTGGTCGATGCCGACGGGCGCGTGCTTCTGGCGCAGCGTCCGCCAGGCAAGAATATGGCGGGGATGTGGGAATTTCCCGGCGGCAAGGTCGAAGACGGCGAAACGCCGGAACAGACCATCATCCGTGAAATGCGCGAAGAACTTGGTGTCGAGATTTGCGAGACCTGCTTTACGCCGCTCACCTTCGTGTCGCATGCCTATGATACCTTTCATCTGGTGATGTATCTCTATGTCTGCCGCAAATGGGAGGGCATTGCGCAAGGAAAAGAAGGTCAGGCGCTGTGCTGGCGCCGCCCGCCCGAGATGCATGAATTGCCGATGCCGCCGGCCGACACGCCGCTGATTGTGGCGCTTCGGGATTTTCTGGCTTGATCTCTTTTGTTATTCCCTGGTTTTTGTCAGTAGACAAAATCATAAGGGA
>JANQJY010000012.1 GCA_028281385.1 Rickettsiales bacterium
TTGCTCAAAAACTCCCAGGCCACCGACTGCCCAAGACGTCCTGGCGCATTGATAATCGGCGCCAGCCGGAAGGCAATATCTTCTTCATTCACGTCTCCCCCCCGTTTGCTTTTATCTTCTTTCCTTTCATTGTCATTGCCGAAAGAAAAGCCGGCATATTTTGCGAATGATGTAATATACGGATCTTCGGATGCGTTGATCACCTTCAGCCCTTCCGTTACCAACGCCCGATTCACCGAACTGCTCAGATTCACCACATCACCAACCGTCGCCAGCGCGACCAAGCCAAGGTATTTGCGCATATCCGGTACCGCCTTCACCATGTCTTTGCGTTTATTTTTCAGAATATCCCTTGCGCAGGCGCAGACCAGAAAGGTGACCCCCACCGCCGCCAAGTCGCCCACACCTTTTTCCATCAGTGTCTGCTGTTCCTTTTTTCCTTTGTCCAAATATTGATTCGGATTGACCAATGCAGCGCATCCCTTAAGTGGCGGGCTGCCTTCCTTATTCTGGTGATGATCGCACACCACGACCTGCATGCCATATTCTTCACCGGCTTTCTTAACCGGCTCATACGCCACCGTGCCATTGTCCAATATGAATAACGATTTCACTTCATTGGTATGAAACTCGTTAACCGCCTGCTGGTTAATGCCGTAACCTTCTTCTTCCCGATTGGGAACATGAATATGAATCAGCTCTTTTTCCACCCCGCAATCTATTAGAAACCGGCGCAATAATGCGACGGAACAATTGCCGTCACAGTCATAATCACCGGAAATGCCGATCTGATGATCTTCACTGGCCGTTTCGATGGCATCGACCAGTTTATTTGCCGCCGTTTCGACATCCTTCATCGTAAACAGACCGCCTTTTTCTCCATGCAAATAGCGTTTCTGAAAATCAGCAAAATCCGGTGGATAAAGAAACTCTTCTATGGCTTCCTTATTCTTCGGATCATAGCCGCGCTGCAACAGAATCCCCGCCACCAGCTTATCCGAATCCGTCGGTTTTGTGTCTTTCGTTCCATCTCGCTTACAGCGCATCTTCGCGATATCTCCAGCCAAGGTATCACGCGTTCCGATATTAATCTCAGCGACTTCCAATCGCTGGTCGCGTACGGACCGTTGTTTGTTTTTCGATTTAGCCATACCACCACTATAGCCCATTGATATGACAACCAGATGAAGATTTTTCTCCTTATTTGTGAAAAGAGCCGATTTTCCTTAAAATATAAGGTGGACATACAGATTGGAATATAAATGACTGATAAACAGGAGAATAAAAAATCGGGTAATTATGCGGTGTTTGAGAATTCCGCGTTACTGACCGTATTGAACGAATGTTGTGACCATTATCATACTGCTCGTGGTAAGCAGGGGCTGGACATACTGGACCGCTTTGTTGAGAACAGCTGGATTAATGCAATTTTCATCCCTGATCATATATTTTACGAAGCGACCGGTATCCTGCCCGTCTCCATTCCTTTCATGCTAAAAAAAATGGAAGAGGCTAAACAATCGAAGGATTCCTCCCAACTGGAACAGGTCATTGATTTTTATGCCGCTGCCTCTCCGCGGGGCAATTACAAAACCCCCGAAGGAGTACGCGTCAAACAGCAGACCAAAGCGCTGCTTCACTATATCGCCAACCATCCGCAAACACTCATAAAAACCGAAGTAGGAGAACATTACAGCCGTAAGATGGAAGTGGATTATGCCGTGACTCACGGTCTTGTGGCAAAAAAGGGGTATGGCCATCTGATCGATGAATATTGCCCAACCGTCGGGGACATCCGGTATCTGCTAGATAATCAGGCTAATCTGGATGCCGTGCGCGTGCATGCCGGGCAACTCTTCATGATGGGGCTGTTCGATGAGGAAGAATTCGGCCGGCAAATTAAGGGAACCGATCCCACAACAAAGGATAGCCGTGGCAGAAGAGCAAAGAAAGATCACCGCGAAACACCATTCAAGCAGCGGTTTGCTACGCGCAAGATCCTGCTTAACCACATGGAAAAACAAGGGTGGATTGATGCCACCCTTAGAGACATCATCGAAACCAGGCTGGAGGCGTATTATAAAGCGCTGGCAAAAAGCGACCATGAAACGGATCGACTCAACGCGCAGGATGAAAACAAACAATACCTTACCAATGGCGCATTAAAGGAAATCATTCACACTGCCATTTATCCCCCTATCAGCTATCTGATACAAAAAGGCATCGTAGAAGACCATCTGAATAGCTGGATGGCTCTTGCAGACATTATTAAAACCGAAGCGGTAGATCCTGAAAAAACGAAAGAGGCATTGACACAATTGGAAGCAAAGATTGCAAAAAGAAAGGAATTCGCTAACAAGGTCACTGATATCACCCACCTCCAACAATGGAATGACAAATACGGAACTTATAAATGGCCGAAAGGAGTATTTAAAACACTCGGGTTGGAAAATAAGGAGATCAATTTAGAGATTCCGGGCAAGATCACCCAAAAAGATACGATATGCAGAAACATACGCGCTAAAATCGCTGAGTTGGAATCCATACGCGATCAGTATTGCGAACAGATAAAACAAACGCTTACTGAAAACGGTTTCTTTGACAAAAGTCTGAATCAAGAACAATATAAGGGGTTGTTTCACGCGCTGTATGCCACATCTCCAACAGTGCAACATGACAAAAAATTGTATGAAATCGCCTTTGAAAAGCGCCGGCCATGGCTGAAGGGCAGCAGTCTGGAATATCTGGCACATCATGCCATGAAACCCTTTGACCAGCCAAAACCGACAGATGTTTTGAATGCTTTGGTGGATAAGGCTATCGCTCCCACCAAAGCCTATATGGAGCATTATCTTTACAGCGGAATATTGCCTTACGATGATGCATCCATCAAAAGCATCGCAGAGGCATTGCGGTTCGATACGGCACTTCCGGGCAATACAACCGACATCCGGCAACATTTGCATGATCAGGGGTTCTTCGAACGCTCTCTCACCTACAAAGAGCTTCAGATGATTCAGGGCCGGCTGGCAGAACACCCCGTTGCCGGATTTGATCCCACTCCTCTTGAAACTCTCATTAACAAACGGCAGCTGATTGGCGAACATCACATCGATCAATACAAAAAAGCATACGAATATAAAGGGGAACCCGGCAATGCATACCACCCACTTTCCTATGGCATGCCCTATGAAAAGGTATTATCCGACGGACTGATCAATCAATCCATCTCCCTGCTTGAGTTTCTCATCATTGCACATACGGCAGCAGCAGTATCGGATATCCGTGACGTTGACGGCCGTTCTCGCCTGCCTTTGGATCAGAAAGGAAATCTATGGCTTGTGTTCAAAGCGGATACGCCGCCTTCCCGTGAGTTAAAGGATAAGTTAAAGGAACTGTTAGGCAAAAAACTCGAATATGACAAATCAATATCAATCCAGGATAAAGAAGCCGTCAACCAGGAACTCATGGATAAGACAGAAATCTGGGTGGCAGAAAACGGCATAACGACCAGAACCAGACCCGAAGAACGCTTACAGACCATTTATGCAAACCGTGCCAAGGAATATAATGGCAAACGATATTGTTGTTTCGATACGCAGGAGTATCTGAATCGCGCCTACCATGCCCTGACTTCCGGCGATACCCGTTACCAATATTACCGGCTGTTCGAATCGATACTGCAGCAGGCCAGCCACAGCATTGATGACTTACGTTGTTACGCAAATAACGAGCTCAAGACTCAAGAAGATGAGAAAACCTACAAAGGATCCAACGATATATCCGTCCGGCTCACGCAGTTGGAAAAAGATTTCTCCAACCGCTACATGCGTGTTTATGAGAAATATAATATTCCGGCCTTTCACAGCTCGATGACGGCAGCGCATGTCAATAAACGCATTGCACGCAAGGATCTGGGTGAAATCGCTGCCGCAGAAGCCGCTGTTTCCATACATAAAGGCAATGCCTCATCCTATCAGGGAGATACCGTTGTTGCAGACACCAGAAACAATAACGTATGGATCGTCAATCACGATGCCGATCTAAATCCCAATCGGGAGAAACAAAACCGTTCTTCCCGCTCCTGGTTTTCAGATAAAGTATATCGACGGCATTCGGATTTAATCAAACCGACATCGGACGCACAGGAACCGCCTCTGTTAAGGCGTATCCATTCCGATCTTCATAACGCCCACGACAAAGACCATAAGATTGATGTCGTGCACACAAAGGAATTTCTCGATACGCTCTATCAAGTTCTCGGTCAAAAACCGCCGGCATCCTATCCTTCCATGCGGGCAGATGAAGGGTTCCAGGGGAGTGAGCAGAAGAACTGGGGAAAACGTATTATTAAAGAGGCCATTCACCCCGGGCACCACTCCCATAAATAAGGGGCATCTCTTCCCATTCTTTTTTCGCTGTCTTAAATCAGGCCGCGCTAAAAGTCTCCCGGCACTCTGGCCGGAATGACATTATCTATCATAGCTGCGTCGGATTGGGTACGTCACCATAAACTTCCTGAGGGTCAAAAACTTTTTCTGATTCTTTAAACTTTAGCTTTAAGTCTTCTCCAGGCGCAATTCCCAACGGCACCGAACGGTAAAAACAACTGCGATAGCCGACATGACAGCTCGCTTCTTCCTTATCCTTCGGCATTTCCACTGCAATCCACACCGCATCCTGATCATCGTCGATACGCATATCGATCACTTTCTGAATCAGTCCGCTATTCGCTCCCTTATGCCATAACAGCTTGCGGCTGCGGCTCCAGTAATGTGCTTCGCCGGTTTCAATGGTTTTCTCCAGCGCTTCCTGATTCATATAACCCAGCATTAAGACCTCTCCCGTCTTTGCGCTGGTTGTCACACAGGGAATCAGCCCGTCCGCGTCGAATTTCGGCGCAAGTGCGTCACCCTCTTCGACCTGTTCAACCGATACGCGTCTGGCAAAAGAATTCATGATTGCGATCCTCTTCAATGCTGTGCTAGATAGTCATTTGTCACAGCAAATGCAACCCTTAACCGCAGGGAATCCGTCATGCCGCACACACTTGACCTGCACACTAGAAACATCTGGGACGCGATTAACTGTATTCCCGACGAGACGTTAGAGGAATATCTGGCTGACGGCGTGGTGGATGAACAGGAGATCGAAGATATTACCCAACGCTTAGAAGCCATGTGCCAAACGCATGGCTTGGAACTGAATATCGATGATGCCAGTCATAACATGATTCGCCATCTGGTGCATAAAGCGGTGGAATATCTCCGCCAAAGCAGGCCGAAAAGCGGCACTATCGAAGAAAATCTCTCCGCGATGACCCTAAAAGATATCAAACAGGCGATGGGACATCTGTTGGAGAAAGGTCTGATTTCCGGTGGCGTGGATGTCTGTCATTCCGATCCGCTCAGCCACGGCGATTCGATTCCCGAACCGGAAGAGCCGGAGGAGCCATCCGACCATTCCGCCTGAATGTCATCAACCTGTCATATGGGTGTCATAGAACTGTCATCATCTCCCATTACACTGGAAAAATAACGGGAGGCTTACAATGCAAAAGAACGAACCGATCACCCTACCAGTTGCACAAATCATGCTTAAACAGTTGGAACAGCGTAGCACGAAACGCTCGGCGAAATTTCCCGCACACATCGACCCGGCAGAACTGACACGGGCCACGATTAACCGGCTCGATGCCCGTTTCTCCTAAAACCATTCCCGCGGATTGCTGATAACATCAATCGTACTTCTCTCCGGCTCAGGCACAAAAGGCTGCGACATGCGCTCATTATACACACAGACGATAAACGGCCCGCGCCGCAGGGTAAACACCGCTGCGACTCGTTCGACAACGATATAATCCCCACGTGTGCGGAAATTGATCAGTTCCTCATTGCCCAGCGCATCAACAAAGAAAAAGGCCGGCACATCGGCATTTTTGTCCTTGAATTCGAAATAGGTGAATTCGCCATCGTCGAAAATACGGATCGGCGAAATCAGATCCGATCCGCGTATGCTGTAATTGAAATTATATTTCTCCGGCTCGGCCTCAAAATCAGGAACCGGATCCTCATCATCACCGTAAATCAGCGCATCTTCACCCGGATAGAAGAATCGCATGACAAATACCATGTTCTGATCGCGGATATCTTCGGTTTCACGCGCATGCAATTCAAAATGATAGGTACGCTTGTTGGTCAGCACCGTCATGTTGGTCATGGCATCCTGCTCGATCGGCTTGATAAACAGGCGATCGACCGCCGGATCAACCAGCCAGGCAATGGAATCTCCAATGGACACTGTTTCGATCTCCTCATCCGGATGAAACAGAATGCTCGACTGATAGCCGTAATGGCCGACAAATTTAAACACTTCATTCGGACTGTAACGCACAGTACGAATCCGGTAATCGGTGGCGATCGGGCGCGCTTCCTGCAATGCCAGCACCACTGTCGGTACTGCCGTCGGCATCGCAGTCAGCACCATTCCCCATATGAGCAAAACATACTTCATATCACACAATGTTATTGTTCTTCTTTGATCGGAATATATTCCCGCACTTCATAGCCGACAACCTGGAATGTCGGCTCATCATATTCAAGATATATCTCTCCGGTATCCTCATTGATCACATCGCGTTCTATCAGATCGGTATAGTAAAATTCGATATCGGCTGTCCACTCCGTAACGGTTTTATCGCTCGGCTCGACAATAATGGTGGAAAACCGGACGATCGCTCGTGCAGGCTCGGTAGTGCGGTCATATTTGATGCCTCTTACGACGGCACCGATTTTGGAATATTGGCCATATTGGCGGATCGGACTGCGCGGATTATTCGGGCTGGTCATGCGGAAATATTCATTAAATACACGCGGATCACTATATTCCTTCACAAAATTCTGATTCAATACATAGGTTGCTTCGCTATAGGACTCCCGCATTTCCACATAGGTACCCAGATAATAATTTACCAAAGACGGGTTCGGCGGTTCACTGGCTTTTTTCAGCCGTTCCATCCGCGGCGTTTCATGAAACATATCTTTTGCATGATACACAAAGGGTATGCGCGGCTTGATCGGCAACAAATACAGCAACGCCAGAAACGCAACAATGAAGATGAAAATCGAAAAGCCCGTAATGATAATAAAGGAAATACGCTCGGAAATCGGCGAAATATAAATCTGGTTATACCATTTGCGCGCTTCTTCGAAGTAGGTGCCGTCTTCGATACGCTCTGCTATTTCCTCATGTTCACTGCTCATAGCCAATTAATTAACAGCAATCTTGCCAATTGTCATAAAATTGTCATAAAATTGTCACGAAATTGTGATAATGTGTGAAGCTGAAATACGAAGTGGGTTTATGTCCCACACACTCAATATAAAAATTAGGGGAGTCAGGACTGTGATCAGAGGGTATATCGTCTATTTTCTGTGTATTGGTATTCTTCTGTGGGGGCTGACCTATGCCGATTCGGCAAATGCACAGGCCAATGAATGCGAGTGCAAACCTAACGTTGTCGAAGGTGCCTGGGGGCTACCCTGTCCACCGGGAGGCAAACGTATCTGTTATCATACCACCAGTGACGACAAACAGGATATGCCATCAAAGCTGAGCCATCTGCTTTATGCTCCCACTCTTGATAAAGATTGTGAACGCCCCGCTTCTTACGGCCATTGCAAAGAGCTGGACAAAAATGAATGGAAAACCTATGGCCCCGAAGGAAATGCCGCCGCACGTGTGCTCCCCATTACCGGGGATAATCCGCAAGAGGAGGGGGAGCCACGTCTCCAACGCATTAAGGGAGCGGAACCCTCCTTTGAAGCATGGAAGGGATCACCTAAAGAAAAACGATTCCTAGGCCGCCTGCAGGCCTGTCATGCCTATGCGTCCTCGATTCAGGAATCACTGTCTCATGCTCCGAACATGTACAAACCCATGCAACATGGCATGTCGCCTTACGACGGCTGTGCGCTGATTGGTAATGGCGAGGGACGTCCTGAAATGCGCCCGATTCCTAATAACCCGCATGGTGCCGCTCCTCCTCAGGTAGGACTGGCACAAAACAGAGCTGTCGGCGGTGTGTTCGGCGCGGCGTTGTCGGCCGTTGGCATCAACTTCCCCGGAATGGGCAACATTGGCGGCATGATGAGAGGATTGAACCCTAACGACCTGGGCGCCATCCTCATCGGAGATCAATTCCAAACGCCTCTGAGGTTAAATGTCATCAGCAGCATCATGCATCCGACGTCTTTACAATCACTGCTAAATTACTCCGGATTTGAGGGGCAGGATCATAATAAGACAAAGGACCTTATTCTTTCCTATATGAACGGAAAAAAAAGCAAATGGGACATTACCGGCGCAGGCGGGGCGCTTATCGTGTTGAAAACACCGGCCGGCGCATTGTATGATCCCACCGAATATCACCCCGGGCAGGAAATCAGGCTGGCGAAGGAACTCCGCGAAAAAGATCCGGATGACCTGAAGAACCTGCCAGACTTTTCTTTCATCAACGATGCCTATGCCGCACTGCCCCCCGGTGGCGGTGGCGTAGAAGACTGGCGGCAGCTTCAGGAAGATGTTATGCATCGGGGAGATCTGACGGCGGAAGGGTTATGCACCGACACGGATTGTCCGCATGTCGCCAATGGCGTCACTACATTAGAGGGCAACAGGAGAGAATATAACCTGCGCGACGGTATATTTGACGGTAACAAAGAGCTTGCTGACGCCACCAATGAAAGAATGTCCAGAAAAACTCTGGAGGACTGCCTTGGCGATGGCATTCAAAAGCCATGTAATGTTTCCGACATCTTTTTTCTTGGACACCGTTTTTTAAAGGACCGACACCTCAGCGGTATCCTTGAAAACAGGACAACTGAAACAACTCGGGCGCAAGAGCCGTTTGATACTCCTTACGCCGGCCACCTTCCGGAAGCAGGCCCCATACGCTTTGCGGGACGCAAGCATAATGGCAGGGATCATATTCCCAACCATGTTAATATTTACTATAACGGCGCAATCCACGGCCCTGATGACGGCCGAGGAGGAGGAACCGTTGCCAGTGCCGGCACGCTGGGAGTAAGCACGGCGGCGCTTGGTGCCGCTCAATTAGCAGGCGGAGGGGGCCGTGCAACCACTGTCAGCCGCTATGATCTGACAGGCGTCGTCTGGCAAGCAGCGAATTACAATCTGGGGTGCTTCTATGGCGAACACGGATGGCCGGGAGGAGGCGGATATCGCGCCATGGAAAAAGGAAGAGATTATCCGGCGTATCCCAACTGCGAATGTAAAAAAGGCGGTGCCGGAGGGATTTTAAACGTTCAGGCCGTTCCACCTGACATGGAAGTGATGCTGGCCTCCAACCCTTCGGGCGGCGGGCTGTTTGCCTCTGCGCTGTCGGGCGCCAGCACCGCGATGTTCGGCCCCGGAACCATGCCTCAACCTCCCGGACAAAACAAAGGCCCCATTGAAGGTTGTGTACAAAACTGGCAGGCATGTGCGGCCGAATGCGGGCATCCTCCCCCCACTCGCGAAGACCCGATGTGTGCCGTCGCACATGATGGGTACGACCATGGCTGGAAAATGTACGAACATTCCAAATATTGCCAGGGACCTCAAGATTCATGGACGAATGACACACTTAAAGAATGGCTGGACAAAAAAGGTCTGAAATCGGGGCGCTTTTTCGATGGAGGACATATGTTCCTCGACAATAAATTCATCTCGATGGCCAAGACAGCGGAATGGATACGTCAACCTATTTACCCGTTCTTTGGTGCCAACGTTCTCGATATTAAAGAATTCGCCGATCATGATTTAAGAGTCGGCCCACGCGAAGTGTTATACCCGCACAAACCAGGGTTTCCCTGTGCCATGGACCCTGCTACCCACCGGGTAGTCGGCAACAGACCCAATGATCCTTATGACATCACCTGTGCCGTGCGCAGTGCGGCAAAATACGGTAACCCCAAACACTGGTTCGGCGAAGAACAACAGGTGGCATTGCTGGATGGAACAAAAATAGCTCAAAATGTGACGTTAACCCCTGAAGCCAAACAGGTATGGCTTGCCAAAAGGAATACCGGCGGCGGTGTTTTCGGCTCTGCAGTTTCAGCATTTGGTGTTACTCCTGCCAGCATGTTCGGCGGCGCTGGCGCCGGAGGGGGAGGACAGAAAAAAAGCGCGGGCTGTTCCTGGGGCGGCAATGCCGGCTTTAAAGAACAAGGCGTCACAGACAAAGATGCTGGCGACCCGTTTCTTGCCGGATGTGAGAACCTTATACTCATGGGCCGTATGGTGCGTGAACGCAGCGTGACCTGCTATCCGGACGTCAGCAAGCTGATTGCCGCCAATGGCTGCGCAACGGCAATGCATACCCTTGCCGGCGGACAGGTGGCCCTTCAGGGGAAGAATGATGAAAAAGATCGATTCGTTACACATCAGGCTGCCTGGCCAATTCCATGCCCGGAAGGAGATAAAAACTGTCATGTGGAATCCGGGGAGTATGATACCAAGGAAGGGCTGAAATCAATGGCTCTGGATGAATGCCCTACCAATTCGTTTGTGTACCATAAATATGGCTTTGCCAGCCAGCAAGAGATTGCCAATGACGGAGCGGGAATCCCACAATTATGCGTCTTCGACGAATCCAGCAAAAATGCCGGTTATGTCGATGGGCACTGCTGCGGCCGGGGAAGAATACCCGATGCCTGCCTGCAAACCCATAGCCGGGGAGCCAGCCCCGTAACCATGTATAAAGATGGCCCTCCTGCGGGAGATGCCTTTGCCGAAAAATGTCTGTGCAATGGCCAGACGCTGGGAGAAGACTTCTCCTGCCTGGAACCAGAACTTCAGCGCTGTAATGCCGGAAACATCTGGGACGACCAAGAAACGAAATGCTCATGGCCATATTCTGACGGAAATCGTCAGGATGGACCACCACTTGGCGGTGGCGGCATGAATATTTAAGGCAGACATTTTATGATGATTCGCATCTTTTTATTTTCTGCTCTTCTACTCTGCGCTTTCCATCCAGACGTTGCGTTGGCTGAATGTCCAAAAAACACGACGGATTGTCGGACCATGGCTGAACAATGTACCTGCAATGAATTACGGTTGTTGGATCCGGATGCCGTTCTTGCATGCATCCGAAGTGGAACCACACCGAATAAAACATGCGCCCGAAGAGAAGGCAAATTATCGACCCATAACCCCTCTGCTTTCCCATCTATTGGCGGAGTCCACCCTCCAGAAGAACCTCCGGGTGCGCGCGGCGGTGGCCCTGCGTCAGCTTTCCCAGGTTCTAGCGGATTTCCCGGCCTCCCTGGTGGTATGGGCGGTATGGGCGGCATGGGCGGCATGGGTGGCACCGGAGGCACAGGCGGTACGGGTGGTACGGGTGGCACCGGAGGCACAGGCGGTACGGGTGGCACCGGAGGCACAGGCGGTACGGGTGGTACCGGAGGCACAGGCGGTACGGGTGGTACCGGAGGCACAGGCGGTA
>JANQJY010000039.1 GCA_028281385.1 Rickettsiales bacterium
TCGAAACGCTGACGGCACTGGGTGCCGAAATACGCTGGAGCTCGTGCAATATTTTCTCCACCCAGGATCAGGCAGCGGCAGCCATTGCCGCGACCGGCGTGCCGGTGTTCGCCTGGAAGGGGGAGACGGAAGAGGAATATGAATGGTGTATTGAGCAGACGATTCACGGGCCGGATGAGTGGATACCGAATATGATTCTTGATGATGGCGGCGATCTCACCAAAATCATGCATGACAAATACCCGCAATATTTTGATCATATCAAAGGAATATCGGAAGAAACCACCACCGGTGTACTGCGCCTGTATGAAATGGAAAAGAAAGGCGAATTGCTATGTCCGGCAATCAATGTCAATGATTCGGTGACCAAGTCGAAATTCGATAATCTCTATGGTTGCCGCGAATCACTGCCCGATGGCATCAAGCGTGCCACCGATGTGATGCTCGCCGGAAAAGTGGCAGTGGTGGCTGGCTATGGCGATGTCGGCAAGGGTTGTGCCAAAGCGCTGCAAGGGCACGGTACGCGTGTCATGGTCACCGAGATTGACCCGATCTGCGCGCTGCAGGCAGCGATGGAAGGCTTTCAGGTCGTCACCATGGAGGATGTGGTCAAGGAAGCGGATATTTTCATTACGGCAACCGGGAATAAAGACATCATCACCGTCGATTACATGCGCGAAATGAAGGACCGTGCGATTGTCTGCAATATCGGTCATTTTGATAATGAAATTCAGGTAGAAGGCCTATCAAACATGCAGTGGCATGAGGTCAAGCCGCAGGTCGATGAAGTTGAGTTTCCTGACGGCAAACGCATTATTCTGCTGGCGAAGGGGCGGCTGGTGAATCTCGGCTGTGCGACCGGTCATCCGAGTTTTGTGATGAGTGCGTCATTTACCAATCAGACGCTGGCGCAGATTGAACTGTGGAACCATCATGATAACTATGAAAACAAGGTGTATGTATTGCCCAAGCATCTGGATGAAAAAGTAGCCATGCTGCATCTGGATAAAATTGGTGCGAAGCTGACGAGTCTGTCCAAGGATCAGGCGGACTATATCGGTGTTGGGGTGAATGGCCCGTTCAAGCCGGACGCGTATCGTTACTAGAATGCAGAGTAGAGTTTCATTGAGGAGGAGATGGCAAAAGGTCAACAGAGCCTGGATATAGCACGGCTTAGCCAGGAGAGTGAGCTGCTCAAGGCGGATGTCAAACGTTACTCCAATATCCTCAATATGACGCTGAATCCTGTGTGGCAGCGTGACGACAATTTGAAGATCACCTTTTGTAACCTGGCCTTTTCCGAAGTGGCGGAGCAGGGAGTCGAAGAGGCGTTGGCCGTCGATAATCTGGAGCTATATTCGGGGCATAAGGAACTGGCTCGAAAAGCCATGGAATCCGGTGAAGAACAATGGGAGACTCGCCATATCGTGGTGCGTGGTGAGCGGCGCTGTTACGTGATCCGCGAAGTGCCGTCACCGTCTGAAGGAGTTGTGACCGGTTATGCCAGGGACATTACCGAGGTCGATAAGGTACAGGAAGAGGTCCAGCGCCATATCTCGGCGCAGCAGGACTTTCTCGAAAGCTCGACCAGCGCTATGGCGATTTTCGGCAAGGATATGCGCCTGATGTTCTATAATTTCGCCTATGTCAATTTGTGGAAGCTGGACGATGTCTGGCTGGACAGCAAGCCCGGCTATGGCGAGATATTGGAAAAATTGCGTGAAAAACGTAAATTGCCGGAACAGGCGAATTTTCCGGCCTTCAAAGCACAGCATCTCAAGCTGTTTACTGATTTGATCGAAACGCATGAAGAGTTTTTCTATCTGCCGGATGGCCGGATTCTTCGTATGGTCGCCGTACCGCATGCGTTGGGTGGGCTGCTGTTTGCCTATGAGGATGTGACGGACCGGCTGGCGCTTGAGCGATCTTATAATACGCTGATAGCGGTGCAGCGCGAAACGCTGGATAATCTGCATGAAGGGGTGGTGGTATTCGGCGAAGACGGGCGGGTGAAACTGTCCAACCCGGCATTCAGCACGATCTGGCAACTGGAAGAACGCATGCTGAATGCGGAACCGCATCTGCGCGAGATTTTGGAGATGGCCAAAGAGCTGTTCATTTTTGAAGACTGGGACGTGTTTGTGAATGAGTTTATCGCCCAGACCCAAAGTCGCGGCCTGCTGCATGGGCGTCTTGAGCGCAGGGATGAAAAAATTCTCGACTGGCGCATGGTGCCGCTGCCGGACGGCGGGACGCTTCTGACCTTTACCGATGTGACCGATACGATGTTGGTCGAACGCAGCCTGCGCGAAAAAAATGAAGCGCTGGAAGCGGCGGATCGGCTAAAGACTGAATTTCTGGCACATGTGTCCTATGAATTGCGTTCGCCACTGACATCGATCAGCGGGTTTGCCGATATTCTGCGCAATGATTATTTCGGTGAACTGACTGATAAACAACGTGAATATGTTGAGGGAATCCACCAGTCGTCGCAACAGCTTGGGCAGTTGATCAATAACATCCTCGATCTGGCGAGTATTGAAGCGGGCTATATGCAGCTCGACCTGTCGGAATTCGATGTCTATGACATGATCGATGCAGTATTGCTGCTGCTTAAGGAACGTATGAAAGTGCTGGATTTGAAAATTTCCCGCGAATGTGATCCGGAGATCGGCACTATCTATGCCGATGAAACGCGCATTAAGCAGGTGTTGTTCAATCTGTTGGGCAATGCCGTCAAATATTCGCATGCCGGCGGATCGATCGAAGTGGGTGCGGCGGCAGAAGAGGATGATCATATCGTCATCTGGGTCGAGGATCACGGTGTGGGCATCGAAGAAGACAAGCAGCAGCTTGTGTTTGACAAGTTTCTGCGTGCCGGTGCTTCTTCCGGCCAGCAGTCGGGGACCGGGCTGGGGCTGGCGATCGTCAAAAGTTTTGTTGAACTGCACGGTGGAATGGTACAGTTACACTCTATCCCGAATAAGGGGACACGGGTGGAATGTCATTTGCCGCGTCACGCGGAGAAACCGGCATGACAGAGCATCCGACACGTTATGTTCTGACGCTCTCTTGCCCGGATACGCGTGGGATTGTGGCCGGCGTGTCGGCGTTCCTGTTAGAGCAGGACGGCTTTATCAAAGAATCGACGCAATATGGTGATCCGCAGACCCGGCGCTTTTTCATGCGGGTCGATTTTGAAACGGGGCCTGACACACCGGAAAAAGAAGTGTTACGCACGCGATTTGAAGCAGTTATCGGGACACCGTTCAAGATGGACTGGCAGTTGCGTGATGCCGGGCGCAAACAGCGGGTGGTGGTGTTGGTGTCAAAATACGGCCATTGTCTGAACGACATCATGCACCGCTATCAGACGGGTACGCTGCCGATTGACATTCCGGCGGTGATTTCTAACCATGATGATATGCGCCGCATGGTCGAATGGCATGAGATTCCCTATCATCATCTGCCCGTCACCAAAGAGACCAAGCTCGAACAGGAAGCTGAGATCTGGAAACTGATCCGGCAATATGAAGCGGATGTGGTGGTGTTGGCGCGCTACATGCAGATTTTGTCTTCCGGATTAAGCGCCAAGCTAACAGGCCGCGCTATTAACATCCATCATTCCTTTCTGCCGAGTTTCAAGGGTGCGAAACCCTATCATCAGGCCTATGAGCGCGGGGTGAAGATTATCGGTGCAACAGCGCATTATGTCACCGACGATCTCGATGAAGGGCCGATTATTGAGCAGGAAGTCGTGCGTGTCGATCATTCGAACAGCCCCGAAGAGCTGGTTGCCATGGGCCGGGATATTGAATGTACGGTGCTGGCGCGTGCACTCAAATACCATATCGAACATCGTGTGTTGCTGAATGACAATAAAACAGTCGTATTTAAATAGCGTTATTCTCTCACCGGTGTTTGTGGCGGAGCAGGCGGTTGCGCTGATTGTGCTGCTGCCGGTACCGGATAGCGTGCCAGTTCTGTTAGCCCCATGGTTGCGGCAATCAGATTCTCCGGAAAGGAGTCGATACTGTTGTTGTATTGGTCTGTGATATAGTTGAAGTTGTAAGACTCATCTGCAATATGTGACTGAATGACGTGAATCTCCTCGATCATTTTCTGGTAATGCTGGTTCCGGGCCAGTTCCGGATGAGTGCTGAACGCGGATATCAGCCCTTTCATGGCATGCTCGAGTGACATTTCAGCCTTGATGCGGTGGCGAATGGCGCGGCTTTGCGACACTTCCACCTGTGCCTGGTGCAGCTGTTCGATCAGTCCGGATTCACTGGTGGCATAGTGTGATGTAGCCTTTACCAGTTCGGGAATCAGATGAAAGCGCAGACGTAACTGCGCATCGATGTCGGAAAAAGCGCGCATGCGATCACGTTTGAGATTTTTCAACTGGCGATAGGACATGATCATGTAGGAGACGGCGACGACAAAGGCGAACAGAAGAGGAAAGAGAAGCCCGCTCATAGCGATCACTCCCCGTTACCAGTTGTAAAAGTAATGATAGAGCACATTCTGTGCGAATTGTAGCAGAATAATGAGAAAAAGGGGCGATAAATCGACACCGCCGAGATCGGGCAGAATGCGTGATAAGACACGGCGAATCGGCCTCAGACCTGGCTCAACCAGCCTTGTCAGTACATAATTGATTTTCTGCACCAAAGGGCTGAAACGATTGATAATCTCGAAGAAAATCAGCAGGCTGATGACTGCCCAGATAATCACCACATAGCTGTAGAGATTCAGCAGCGTAGCAATAAGATCGATAATTGGATTCAACATAACCGCAAAAGACTATGACAGAAGTCATCCATCACTTCAACGCTTATCGACATACTATCAACCGGCTGAGAGAAAAAGGTTATTTCCGTTTGCTCATCGGCACATATTTGCGTGGAGTAGAGCCAAGGAACAGTTGGCGCGGCCGGCCGATTTTCATTGACGGGTCCTCGATCATTTCCTTCCACTGTGCAATCCACCCGGCAGTGCGCGCAACCGCAAATAGCACGGTAAACAGGCTGGTCGGAATTTCCATTGCCCGGTAAATAATACCGGAATAGAAATCGACATTCGGATAGAGTTTGCGTTTGATGAAATACTCGTCTTCCAGCGCAATTTTCTCTAGTTCCATGGCGATTTTCAGCAGCGGTTCGTCTTCCTGGCCCAGTTCCGCCAATACGTCGTGACAGCATGTGCGCAACACCGAGGCGCGTGGATCGTAATTCTTATAGACACGGTGCCCGAAGCCCATCAGGCGGAACGGGTCATCCTTGTCCTTGGCGCGTTCGAGGAATTCGGGGATATTCTTCACATCGCCGATTTCCTGTAGCATGTTGATCACTGCTTCATTGGCGCCGCCATGTGCCGGTCCCCAAAGCGAGGCGATACCCGCACCGATACAGGCAAACGGATTCGCGCCGGACGAACCGGAAAGACGCACGGTCGAGGTTGAGGCATTCTGTTCATGGTCGGCATGGAGGATGAGGATTTTATCCATCGCGTCGGCCAGCACCGGATTGATTTCATATTCCTCACATGGGTTGGCGAACATCATATACAGGAAATTTTCAGCAAAAGTCAGATCATTATCCGGATAGATGAAGGGGTGGCCGATCGAATATTTGTAACACATGGCTGCCAGAGTCGGCATTTTGGCGATGATGCGGAAAGCGGCCAGTTCGCGCTCTTCCGGATCGGAAATTTCAAGACTGTCATGATAGAAGGCGGACAGCGAGGCGACCGCACCCACCATGATTGCCATCGGGTGCGCCCGGCGCGGAAATCCGCGGAACATGAAGTGAATCTGCTCATGCACCATGGTGTGGCGCATCATTTTATAATCAAACCAGTCTTTCTGTTTTTTGTTGGGCAGTTCGCCATAGAGCAGCAGATGCGAAACTTCGAGAAAGTCGCTTTTTTCCGCCAGTTCGTCAATATCATAGCCACGATAGCGCAGAATGCCTTTGCCGCCATCGATATAGGTGATTTCAGAATCGCAGGAGGCGGTGGACAAAAAGCCGGGATCATAGGTGAAATAACCGGTTTCCTTGTAAAGCCCGGTCACATCGATGCAGGGGGCACCTTCAACGGCTTTATAGATCGGCAGATCAACCGATATGTCCTTACCGATCTGCAAGGTTGCCTTGGCCGGTTTGGCAGGTTTTTTCTCACGTTTCGACGGATCGCTTTTGACTAACACGGGCTTGGCCGGCTCCCTCGTTCCTGTGACCTTGGTTTTGTTTTTTCTGGCGGCATTATTTGACATTAGTTTTTCCTCCCTGCAAAAAGTGAGTGCAGCATAGCG
Source organism: Rickettsiales bacterium (assembly GCA_028281385.1). Taxonomy (GTDB): domain Bacteria; phylum Pseudomonadota; class Alphaproteobacteria; order Rickettsiales; family UBA3002; genus JANQJY01. The sequence continues at coordinate 6,317 of JANQJY010000039.1, forward strand.
GTTAAGCGGTAATGCGTCAACCGGCAGTCCCCCATATGTCAAAAGTTGTCTCACCTCTATACGAATAGGGTTGAGTTTATGTGGGCTCTGACATAGATATGATGGCGTTATGGATGAAGCGCTACGATCCTTAAGGCAGTTTTTCAGGTTGGAATCAGCCGGTGGCGTGCTGCTGGTCGTGGCGGCGATTCTGGCCATGATCGCAGCAAATACCCCGCTTTCCAGCTATTATGGCATGTTTCTGGAAACGCATTTGACGATTAAAATCGGTGATTTCGGTCTCGATAAACCACTCTTTCTCTGGATCAATGACGGGCTGATGGCGGTGTTTTTCTTCCTGGTCGGTATGGAGATTAAGCGTGAGGTCGTCGAGGGAGAGCTATCCTCGATAAATCAGGCGATGCTGCCGATGGCCGCCGCAGTTGGTGGTATCGTCGCACCGGCGCTGATCTACAGCTATTTCAACTGGCATGATGAGATTGCCATGAAAGGCTGGGCGATTCCGGCGGCGACGGATATTGCCTTTGCGCTGGGTGTGCTGGCGCTGTTTGGCAAACGTGTGCCGATCAGCCTGAAAATATTTTTAACTGCTGTGGCGGTGATCGACGATCTGGCCGCCATTATTATTATCGCCGTGTTCTATACGGCGCAGATGTCAATGAGTGCGCTGCTGTTTGCCGTGTTATGTGTGGCCGGGCTGCTGGCGCTCAATCTGGCACAGATACAGCGTAGCTCGGTCTATGTATTTCTAGGGGTTATCATGTGGGTGGCGGTGCTGAAATCCGGCGTACATGCGACGCTGGCAGGTGTTGTGCTCGGCCTGTTGATTCCGCATAAGATCAAAACCAAACATGATAAATCCATGCTGCTTGAGTTGGAGCATGATTTGCATCCGTGGGTGGCGTTTGCGGTGTTGCCGCTGTTTGCCTTTGCCAATGCCGGAATCAATTTTAGCGGCATGACTTTCGACAATGTTCTCGAGCCGATTCCGCTTGGCATCGCTACTGGTTTATTTGCCGGTAAAATGATTGGTGTGTTTTTATTTGCTGCCTTTTTCGTCGTGCTGGGTTTTGCCCGTTTGCCGGAACGCGCGAGTTGGGGACAGTTTTTCTCGGTCTGCATATTATGCGGTATCGGCTTCACCATGAGCCTGTTCATCGGTGCATTGGCCTTCGAAGACAGTGCCCAGGAGATTCAAACCCGCCTGGGCGTATTGATGGGATCACTGCTCTCAGGTGTCGTGGGGGCTGGACTACTGGCGCTTACTCTGCCTAAGCAGGTGCCGTCCGGCTCACATAAGGCTGCATGAGTCGGAGAATCTTCTGATCGGCCCGTGACAGAGGAAGTACCTCGATCATACGCCACGCATGCCATGTGTCTTTGTGTTCATCCAACGTCAGGTGATAAATATCGGCCTGCAACTGAAAGTGGCTGTAGGTCTGGGTAACATGGCCGACCGGTTCGAGATCCGAGAAGTCGAATCGATGCCCGTTATGGTGGCATTCAAACTGGTCATGCGCTATTTCGGGAAAACCGTAAAGCCCGCCGAGAAACCGTGACTCACGTTGCAGCAGCAGGCTGCGCCATGCCGCATCGGTCACCACCAGAATATTCTTTCTGCGAACCGGTGTTTTCTTTTTCGCCTTTTTTGCCGGATAAGCCTCGGGATTATCTTTTCCTTTGCATATGGCATGTGCGGGACAGCTATGACAAAGCGGTTGTCTGGGCGTGCAGATCATTGCGCCGAGATCCATCATCGCCTGATTGTAATCAAAGGGATTGTTTGTATCGAGCAAATCGGTGGCCGCCTGCCATAAGGCACTCTCTGACATCTGCGCTTTAGCAAATATACGGTGCAGCAACCGTTTGACATTGGCTTCCATCACCGGCACCGGCTTGTGAAACGCAAAGGCAAGGATAGCGTGAGCAGTGTTTTTGCCGATGCCGGGCAGCGTGATTAATCCTTCAAATGTGTCGGGAAGTACAGGGGTTGTAGTTTGTGCGGCCTTATGCAGGTTGCGCGCGCGGCTGTAATAGCCGAGCCCTTCCCAGACTTTCAACACTTCCTCCAACGGTGCGTCGGCTAAGGCCTTGAGTGAAGGAAATCGCTGAAGAAATGGATGGTAATACCGTTCCAGTACGGTTTTTACCTGCGTTTGCTGCAACATGATCTCACTCACATAAATGTGGTAAGGATCATCGGTGTTGCGCCAGGGCAGGTCTTTTCGACCATATTTTTCATACCAGTTTTGCAGGGTTTGGTGAAAGGAAGCGTATAAACTGGTATGAGACATGATTTATGTTATAATCCGACTAACAGGTGAGTATGAAACGGAACATATACAGCAAATCACTATTCTTTCTAGGAATTCTCGCATTTCTGTGTGGAATGTTGGCAGAGGCGGTGCATGCCAAGCCTAAACGTTTTTACACCAATCACCGTATCGTGATGTATGGCGGCAGTATTACCGCCGGCTATGGCATTGAGTTTGAAGAAGACTATTTCACCAAGCATTTGCAAGACTGGCTGAATGTCGAGTTTCTGGCACGGCGGATAGAAGTGGTCAATGCCGGGCGGGTGGGAGATACGTCGGTCAGTGCGCTGCCGCGATTGCCTTCCATTCTCGCAATGGAGCCGGATATTGTGGTGATCGAACTCGGCCAGAATGATGCGGTTCAGGGCTTTGACCCGGATATGACCTATAATGCGCTCGATCAGATTTTAAGCGTGCTGACGCATAATAACATTTATGTGTTGCTGTTAGGCTATGAGGCGCCGAAGAACTGGCCGACGCCGAAACAAGTGCGTTATAATCGTGCCTTTATCGATCTGGCGGATCGCTATAAGGTCTCATTCCATCGCGATGTATTGGAAGGTCTGAAAGAGGATGATCTGTTGATGCAGTATGACATGCTCCATCCGAATGAAGAGGGAACGCCGATTCTGGCGAAAAAAATCGGTTGGAAATTGCGCGACATGGTTCTCAGGATAATTGGGTTCTAGGCCGCCTGGCGGTAAAGCTCATCATCTGGTGCAAGCCTCTTTCTGAATTCGACGTGCTCTGATTCCTATTTGCGTTGAGTTTTTTATACCAGCACCTATGTTACTCACTCAACAAAGTAACAGAGGACTATTATGACCAACGCAACCGCTGCCCTGAAACCACAAGATGAAATCGCTGTCACGACCGGTGCGCTGCCCGCGTCGAAAAAGATTCATGTCGAGGGAAGTGAACGATTACAGGGGGTAAAGGTAGCGATGCGTGAAATCGCGTTAACAGGGGAGTGTGAGCCGGCATTGCCGGTCTATGATACTTCCGGCCCCTATACCGATGAAACGGCTGACATTGATATTTTCAAAGGATTGTCGAAACTGCGCGCCGGGTGGATTGACTCGCGCGGCGATGTCGAATGTTATGAGGGACAAGAGGCGAGGGGCGAGAGACGAGAAATATCCTCGTCCCTCTCCTCTTGTCCCTCGTCCCTTCACTTCCCCAACGTGCCGGAACGTCCATTACGCGCGAAGGATGGGTTGTCGGTCACGCAGATGGCCTATGCACGGCGCGGTATCGTCACGCCGGAGATGGAATATATCGCCATTCGTGAAAATACGAAACTGCAGGCGTATAAGGAATTATGGAATCGTCATTCCGAACGCGCCAAAGGTGCGGAGGAATCTATGGATCCCTCGTCGGC
>JANQJY010000040.1 GCA_028281385.1 Rickettsiales bacterium
AGCCTGTGCGCGGTTTCATAGGCGGCCATGGCTTCTTTCAGCTCTCCATATTCAAAGGCGATTTGTCCTCTCAGATCATGCAGGAAAGGATCATCCGGATAGTCTCTGATTAGCGCCTGTACACTCGCAAAGGCCTTCTGCCGGTCGGAGGAGCGGTGCCAGGCGACGGTGCGGGCAATACGGGCGGCGACGGAGTGCTCGGAAGCGGGGTATTGCCGGAAGGTTTTTTCCGGTTCTTCGAGAAAGGCATAAAGCTTGGCGACCATGCGGGCATGGCGTTCCTGTAAGTTTTGCGGGATATGGTCCGGCATGTCGGAGCGTGCGATATGCGAGCGAATATGGGCAATGCGCTCCGATGTCAGCGGGTGGGTCTGCATATATGGGTCGATATTGCCGCGCTTTTGGCGGTCCTGCCGGCGCAGTAGCTCGAACATTTCCAGCATGCCGGCGGCAGAGAGCTGATTCGCTTCCAGATAGGTGATGGCGGCCTGATCCGCTGCCTGCTCATTGCCGCGATAATGGGACAACAGGTTGCGCAGGGCGACATTCTGACCGGCGGATAACACGGCGGCACCGGCCTGTGTGGCACCGGCAGCCATGGCGGCTGCGCCCAGTACATAGCTGATAATCGCACCGAGACTGGCATCGGAGGATTGCTGCGACAATTGCGACAGATGCGCGCCGGCGATATGGCCGACTTCATGGGCGATGACGCCCAGCAGCATGCCGGGCGTGTCGGCATTCAGGATCAGTCCGGTATGGATGAACATATTGAGTCCACCCGCGACGAACGCATTGACCGAACGATCATTGACGATAAATAGCCGTACTGATTCCGGTGCAATATTGGCGCTGCGCAGGATGGGATGGCTGAAGGCGCGTAACGTGTCTTCGATTTCCGCATCGCGGATCAGCGACGCTGCCAGAACGGACGTGCTGTTAAAGAACAAAATGCAGGCACTTGCGAGCGCAACCAGGCGGTGTAATCTTCTTATACGCATTCCATAAAAATATAGGGCGTTCTGGCGAAATAAAAAGCGAAACTCTTGGAAAAAATGTCAAAGAGATTTAGGTTCTGGTATGAGAATTGGTCTTTAACTAGTAGATGTTGTATCATTCCACGGATTTTGTCAGTAGACAAAATCATAGTGGAATCCAAGGAAGAAATGCCAGTAGGCATTTCTGACTTCGAAAGTCTCCTGACTTTCGAAGTGTGGATCCCCGGATTAAAACGCCTTCTTGCGTTTTGTCCGAGGATGACGGTTTATTACTGATGCACCAACTTTCTGGCATGGATTTCGCTTGAAATCTTAATATGGATATCGACATGAAAGTAGCGCAACGAGGATTGATACCGCCGTTTCTGGTGATGGAAGCGCTGCGTGAAGCGCATCTGGTCGAAGCGGAAGGCAAAGATGTCATTCATCTGTCGCTGGGCCAGCCATCGGCGAGGGCGCCGCAGGCGGTGTTCGATACATTATCGCGTCTGATTAAAAACAATACGCTGGGTTATACCGATTCACGCGGACTGGAAAAGTTGCGCCAGCGTATCAGCCTGTATTATCGGGAACGTTTCGACCTGGAGGTACCTGCCGGTCAGATTTACATCACCGTCGGCTCGTCTGCGGCGTTTTACATGTCATTGCTGGCGGCGTTTGATCCGCAGGACCGCATTGCCATCGGTGTACCGCATTATCCGGCCTATCCCAATATCATGCGCAGTCTTCAACTCGAACCGGTGTTGTTACAGACTGACAGAAGCACCAATTTCCAGCCGACGGTGGCGATGCTCGAAGCGCTGGATGAATTGCCGGAAGGATTGATTATCGCCTCGCCGTCCAATCCTTCGGGCACGGTGATCGATCCTGAAGTCTATGCGTCGCTGGTCGCATTCTGTGATACGCATGGCATTCGCATTCTTTCGGATGAGATTTATCATAATGTCACTTATGGCGATGTCGAAACGCGCAGCGTGTTGGCGCTGTCGGAGCGGATGATCGCCATGGGCAGCTTTTCGAAATATTTTCTGCTGCCGGGCTGGCGGCTGGGCTGGGCCGTGGTGCCGCCGGACCTGCAGCGACAGTTTGAATCATTGTTACAGAATTTCTTTATCTCACCGCCTGCCATATCGCAATATGCGGCGCTGGAGGTGTTTGATCATCTCGATGCGCTGGATGCGGTGGTGGAAGGGTATCAAATCAACCGTGACCTGTTGTTGCAGGCATTGCCTAGGGCCGGATTCGACAATCTGTGTCCGGCGCAGGGGGCGTTTTATCTGTATGCCGATGTCAGTAAGTTAAGTAATGACAGCCGCGAATTCTGCCGGCAGATGCTGAATGAAGCGCATGTAAGCGCGATTCCCGGTCTCGATTTCGATCAGCAAAACGGCCATCATTTCGTCCGCTTCTCCTATGCGGGTAGTTACGATGATGTAAAAGCCGGCTGTGAACGGTTGATTAAGTGGCTGGGTTAGGCCAGCCGGTTCCACCAGCCTTTGCGTTTCGGTTTGTCCTCATCTGAGGTTATGTCGATGGAGGATTGTTCTGACGCGATGTCGGATGCTGTATTTTTGATCGAAGTAGAGGATTCACCGGCCTCTTGACGACCATCATCATCAGCAGCGTCGTTTCCTGTATCGTCCGAGTCATCCTCCACCTTTTTGGACTTTGATGTTTTTCCGGTTTCTTCCTTCTTTTTCCGGCCACGTTTTTTAGCAGGCTTTTTAGTCTCCTCATCCTCCACGGCATCCGCATCTTCTGCTTCTTCCCGTTTGGTTCTGGCACGTCTTCGGCCTCGTTTAGGCTTGTCTTCCTGCGGGTGTTCTGCTTCTTCTTCGTTTACGTCTGTATCCTCCGCTTCATCTGCTTCGTCGGCATTATCGTTGGCATGTTTAGCGTATTTATCGCGTCCGCCACGCCGTTTCCGACTGCGTTTCTTACGCTGATCCTTGCCTTCTTTGTGGAGGGATTCCTTGCCCTCTTCGTCGATCTTGTAGAGTTTGTATTGTCCGCTTGAGACATCTTCCTCAATGATCACCTCAATCTGTAGGTCATATTGCTCTTCAAGTTGACGAATCATTGCGCGGCGTTCATTCAGCAGATGGATGGCAACTTCCACGGTGGTGCCAACACGTAGTGTCTTCCATTCGCCGCTGACGGCTTCGCGCTCCAACAGGCGAATGATCCGCATGGCGATGGTTTGCACGGACGGGATAAATCCGGTGCCCTGACAATGCGGGCAGCGGATGCTGCTGGCTTCGGCGACGCTGGGACGCATGCGCTGGCGCGACAGTTCCATCAGTCCGAAAATGCTGATACGGCTGGCCTGTATCTTGGCGCGGTCGCTGCGCAACGCATCTTTCATTGCGCGTTCGACGGTGCGGCGATTCTTGCCGTAATACATATCGATGAAATCGATCACGATCAGTCCGGCGAGGTCACGCAGGCGCAACTGTCTGGCAATTTCCCTGGCCGCTTCGAGATTGGTTTTCAGTGCGGTTTCTTCAATATTGCGTGCCGAGGTTGAGCGACCGGAATTCACATCGATCGAAATGAGTGCTTCGGTCGGATGCAGCACGATCGAGCCGCCGGAGGGCAGCTTGGCTTCCGGCTGGAACATGGTTTCCAGCTGTTCGTCGATGGTGTAATGGGTGAAAATCGGCGCCTGTTCCTTATGCTGTTTTACACGCGGCGCATGCGACGGCATAATCAGCTTCATGAAGCTTTTGGCGTTCTTATACGCATCCTCGCCCTGCACGAAGACATTTTCAATATCGCTGGTATACATGTCGCGGATGGCGCGTTTGATGATATCGCCCTCTTCATGGATCAGCGCTGGCGCAGTGGATTGCAGCGTGTCTTCGCGAATCTGGTTCCACAGTTTGATGAGATAATCATAATCCCGTTTGATTTCGGCGCGAGTCCGATCGATACCGGCGGTGCGGATAATCGCGCTCATACCGTGTTTGTCTTTGAATTCGGCAGCAATGGTTTTCAGTTTTTTACGATGCTCGCTATTAGTAATTTTGCGTGAGATACCGCCGCCTTTGGGAGAATTCGGCATCAGCACGCAATAACGGCCTGCCAGTGAGATATAGGTGCTGAGCGACACGCCTTTATTGCCGCGTTCTTCTTTGATCACCTGCACCAGCATGATCTGATTGCGCTTGATGACTTCCTGGATGCGGTAGCGTTTGAAAGACGAGCCTTTGCGGCGCTGCTGCGATTCTTCGGTTTCATCGCCGCTAACGGTTTCGACATCGTCGTCTTCGTCCTCTTCATGGGCATGAGGCTCACCGGTGGCCACCTCTTCTTCCTGTCCGGGGGGGGCTTCTTCACTGCCTTTTGTCTCGGTTTTTTCTGAGGAGTCCTCTTCTTCCACCTCCACCGGTTCGGAGTGGACTTCCATCTCAGCACTGTCTGCGGCCATGACGGTGGCGTCATCGGTGGCCTTTTCTTCTGACTCAGCGGCACTCTCTTCTGTGCTTTCCGCGTCGTCTATCGTTTCTTCTTTTTCTTTGCGCGGTTTTCTACCGCGACGGCGCCCACGGCGATTGCGCTTATTTTCACGGGCCTCGAGTTTTTCTTCTTCCTCGCGTTCCTCGCGCTCGTTTTCCGCTTCTTCTTCGGCGATCAGGCGTTCTTTATCGGCAACGGGAATCTGATAATAATCGGGATGTATTTCCGAGAAAGACAGAAAGCCCTGTTTGTTGCCGCCATATTCAACGAAGGCAGCCTGAAGTGAAGGCTCAACCCGTGTCACTTTGGCGAGGTAAATATTACCCTTGAGTTGTTTCTTGGAGGTGGTGACAAAGTCGAAATCTTCGATATGGTCTCCGTCAGCGATGATTACACGGGTTTCTTCCTCATGCACCGCATCAATCAGCATTAATTTGGTCATTCTGGCGCTCCTTTTAGCGCCACGGCAGGATCATCCGCGCGGGTTCAGACGCAATGACGAGGCAGGAAACCTGCTATCCCGACAGAACAGCCTGTGGCTTGCCTGCAACAGATAGTGGGAAGGGGATAATGCATGTAAAGGTTTACACCGTGTCATTGTATCTTAAACATCCGCGCGCACGATTTTCCGTGGCGTCAATCATTTATATTCAACCTACTTACGCAGACCGGCATGCTCATTCATTGCTCCAACTGCGTGAAATATTCCACTTATCCGGGGATAATTCGCCCCGACGTCCAAGCAATATAGCCGCTCTCGTCCGCTTGTCCACAGGAAAAAGGAGCCGTGTAAAGTTTTTTTGCTTTTCCTTCGGCCATAAGACATAGTTCCGCCCCATGAAGCCTCTTTGCAGTGCGGCACTGGCCGCTATTTTCTTAATGATAATGTCTGTTGGTTTGGCAGAGGCTGCCATTGTCAAAACCGATGTCGAAATAACGCACAATTATGAACGTGTGGTGTTTCATTCTTCGCAGCCATTGATCAAGAAGAAGCATTTTCTACTGTCTCATCCGGAGCGCCTGGTCATCGATATTGCACGCCTGAAACATGGAAAAGGGGCGGGGTTAAGCCCGAATTATCCCGGTAATACGGTGAGTGCCATCCGTTTCGGCCAGTTTGATGCCACGACATCACGGTTGGTCATTGAATTTGCCTGGTCGGTCAAAGAACTGGAAGTGGAAAGGGTTTCGGAGGGTACTGACGGGTTGTATCGTCTGGCAGTCATGTTGGCTCCTGCGCATAACATAAAGACACCGGCTGCGAAGAGAATGCCGACACCGGCAGGTTCATTCGGTACGGTCAAACCACCCACAGGATTCGTGCCGACACCGGTGAAAAAGCCGGTGATGGAAGCGAAAGAGGCGGCAAAGCCGATTATTGTGATCGATGCCGGACATGGCGGAAAGGACCCGGGTGCTGTAGGCCGCAGTGGTATCAAGGAAAAAACGGTGACCTTTGATTATGCCAAAGCATTACGCCGTGCGTTGTTGAAAACGGGGCGTTACCGCGTGGTACTGACACGCGAGAAGGATATTTTCATTCTGCTGCATGACCGGGTGAAACTGGCGCAGAAGGCCAAGGGTGATGTATTCATCTCGTTGCATGCGGACTCTAACCCAAATAAGGCGGCGAAAGGGTTATCGGTCTATACGGTATCGGAAAAAGCCTCAGACAAGGAAGCGGCGGCGCTCGCAGCGCGCGAAAACCAGGCCGATATTCTGAGCGGAATGGATTTGTCGGCACATGACAAGGCGGTGGCCGATATACTGATCGATCTGGCTGCACGCGAAAGCAAGAACAAGGCAGCCACATTGGCGGATATGGTGATCAAGCATATGCCGCCCAAAGTGCCGTTGCTGTCGAATACTCACCGTTTTGCAGGCTTTCGCGTATTGAAGGCGCCAGACATCCCTTCCATCCTGGTCGAAGTCGGATTTTTATCGAGCCGCGAAGATGAACGGCGGGTACAGTCCCGCGAGTATCGCGAAAGCGTCATCCAAGGCATTATTGCTGGGCTGGATAACTATTTTGCCGTTCAATGACTGTCAACAACCCTGAACTAGCGCTGGTAAAAGGCATGCGGCTTGCTATGCTCTGATGATGCGGTTTATCGGTCTGTTCATATCCTGGGTGGGGGTAAGCATGATGATGCTTGCCATTGTCGGTTTTGCTGCGGTTGTGTTGCTGTTTCAGCACTATAGCGAAGACCTGCCTGATTATGAACAGCTGGCGGAATATGCGCCGCCGGTGGTCACGCGGTTATATGCGTCGGATGGGCGACTGCTGGCAGAATACGCCAAGGAAAAGCGGATTTTCCTGCCGTTGAAGGCCATCCCCAAGATGGTGCAACAGGCGTTTATTGCGGCGGAGGATAAACATTTCTATCAGCATAAGGGGGTCGATATTTTCGGGATTGCGCGTGCGGTGCGCGAAAATGTCCAGAATTACGGCACCGGGAGGCGCATGGTCGGCGGGTCGACCATTACCCAACAGGTGGTAAAGAATTTCCTACTCAGCAGTGAGAAATCGCTGGAGCGTAAAATCAAGGAAGCGATTCTCGCCTACCGCATCAGCCATGTCTATGACAAGAACAAGATTCTGGAGCTGTATCTCAATGAAATCTATCTGGGTAAGGGATCCTATGGTGTCGCGGCGGCAGCAGTGAATTATTTTAATAAATCGCTGGATGAGCTGGAAGTTGCCGAAGCGGCGTTGTTGGCGGCTCTGCCCAAAGCGCCGGCGCGTTACAATCCGGCAGTCAATAAACAGGCAGCGCAGCAGCGGCGTGATTATGTCATTAACCGCATGCTGGATGATGATCATATTTCCGATATCGAGGCAGCCAGAGCGAAAGCCACGCCAGTGATAACCGTTAAGCGGCCGCAGGATCAAATCGCCTCGGCTGATTTTTTTGCCGAGGAAGTGCGCCGTAAACTTGCGGCCATGTATGGGGCGAATGTATTGTATGAAGGCGGATTGACGGTGAAAACTACGGTCGAGCCGGATGTGCAGGCCATGGCGGATGATGCGTTGCGCGGAGCGCTGATGGCGTATGACCGGCGCTATGGTTATCGTGGACCGGTGAAAACACTGTCATCCATTGAGAACTGGGAAATTGATTTACCTAAAATTACTGAATCGCTCAATATACCGTTATTCGGCACGCAGCAATTTGCGGTTGTTCTGGCGAATGATAAGGAAAAATCGCATATCGGTTTGCCGGATGGGTCGCGCGGTACGATACCGCTCAATGAGTTGAAATGGGCACGCAAGGATGCGCCGAAACAGGCGCTCGGGCCTGTCATTAAAAAACCGGGCGATGTGCTGTCGACAGGTGATATTATTCTGGTCGATCCGTTGCCGAAGGCCGAAGGGCAGTATGGTCTTCACCAGATTCCGAAAGTAAATGGCGGCATGGTAGTGATGGATCCGCATACCGGGCGGGTGATGGCAATGAGTGGCGGTTATGCTTATAGCAAAAGCGAATTTAACCGCGCGACACAGGCTCGGCGCCAGCCGGGCTCGGCGTTTAAACCGTTTGTGTATATGGCGGCGCTGGAAAGTGGTTTTACCCCCTCAACACAGATACTTGATGCGCCGATTGAGGTTGATCAGGGGCCGAACAAACCGAAATGGAAACCGCAGAATTATGGCGGGAACTATCTGGGGGCGACGACTTTGCGACGCGGCATTGAGAAATCGCGCAATGCGATGACGGTGCGTCTGGCACAGATGATCGGGCTGGGGCGGATTATTCGCATAGCCAGGCGTTTCGGTATTTATGAAGATTTGCCGCGTAATTTTTCGATGACGCTCGGCGCGCATGAAACAACATTAATACGGCTGACCAGCGCCTATGCGATGGTGGCGAATGGCGGCAAGCGGGTAAAACCGCATTTGATCGAGCGTATTGATGATTATACCGGTAAGATTATTTATCGCCGTGATAATCGTGAATGTACTGGTTGTATGCTGTATAGCGATCAGGCAATTGTTGAGGCGACACCGCCGAGGCTGCCGGATGTACGCGAAACGATCGTTGATCCGCGCATCGCCTATCAGATCACCTCGATGTTGCAGGGCGTGGTACAGCGTGGCACGGCGACGCGTGCCAATACCATCGGCAAGCCGGTGGCAGGTAAAACCGGTACCACCAATGACAGCCGCGACACCTGGTTTATCGGCTTTTCGCCAGATCTGGTGACCGGCGTCTATATCGGCTATGATCAACCACGCTCGCTGGGACGTAAGGAAACCGGCAGCAAAGTTGCCCTCCCGGCGTTTATCGATTTTATGAAAACAGCGTTGAAAGATACGCCGGCCACACCGTTCCGCGTCCCGCCGGGGATCATGATGGTGAAGGTCGACCGCAAAACCGGCCTTCCACCGAGTCCGGGGATGGAGCATGGCAGGTTGATTACGGAGGCGTTTCTGGTCGGCGGCAGTATTTTCAAACCGTCGGAAGAGCGGCACTATGCCGATGAAGAGATTAATATGGATAGGGTCTATGAAGATGAATTCAGCGTTGAAAGCCGTGAGTCGGGCTGGGAAGATGTCTATGGCTGGTCGGATGTGAATACCACCGGCTATTCCAACAGTTACGGGATGCAGTATGAGCCCCCCGCTGCAAGCAGTGGCTGGCAGGATCAGCGCTATTACATGACGCCGGGGCAGGCACGCTACCGGGAACAGCAGCTACAGCAGCAATATCGCCGTCCGGCACCGACACCGACAGCACCATCGCCATCACCATCGCAGTCAGTACCATCTTATAATCAGCCCCAGCAATCACAGAATCCTTATAACACACGCCAGCGCGAACGCTATCGGCAGACATATCAGCCGAACAATAGCGGTGCGGCCAACTATGGAACGGGTGGATTATATTAGTGTGCGGCCAATAAGATGGCTTTAAGAAAGAGGTTCCAGTTACTCTTCGTCATCGGATACCAGCCACTCCAGCGTTACGTTCAACACCTGCGCCAGCGCTTTTAGCTCATAATCTTTCACACCGCGCACCCGTGTCTCGATTTCTGAAATATCGGATTGCTGCAATACGAGATCATGTTCGACTTCCAGGGCGGCTGCCAGGTCTGTCTGATCCATCTTGGCGTTGAGACGTGCTTCTCTGATGCGTCTGCCGGAAATATTTCGTTTCATTGTGGGTACATGCCTTTTTCACAGCATGTACCCGCCAAACCACGATTTATATATACGATAATCGGATATTATGGTATAAATGGTCTATATACGATAATCGTATATAATCGATAAAAGCCGCAACCGGGAGTTGTAAGATGATGAAAGTGACGGATTATGTGATTGGCGGGTTTGTGGGGTGGCTGTTGTGCATGTTGTCGGTGGCGATCTTTCTGTATCAGCGAGGTGATCTTGTGCCACTATTGCGAATGCTGTTTTAATCGGTTGCGGCATGTGGGCTGTGAGCAACAGGTGGGCGTTTTCGCTGGTGGAGCTGTCGCTGCTGCTGGTGATCGTTGGCATGCTGGCCGGGTCTGCGGCGATTTTGGGCGGCGTATGGATAGATAAGGAAGAGCATCAGGCGACAAAGGTGATGCTCAAGACGATCCATGAGCGTATCGACAGCTACCGCAAGGCGAATTACCGTCTGCCATGCCCGGCGGATCCGACGTTGCCGGAGGGTAATGCGGAGTATGGTTTGGAGCGGCTGACCAACGCCGATGGTCCGGAATGTGATGTTGAT
>JANQJY010000077.1 GCA_028281385.1 Rickettsiales bacterium
CAATTCATCTGCCTCACTCTATATAGGCGCGACCAACACAAGCACACATGGCAATGGCTTTGTCTTTGACGGCTATATCGATGAGCTGCGGATTACCAAGGGAGTGGCACGCTATACGGCGGATTTCACCGTGCCGACTGAGGCATTTGCGGAAACGGCAGGTGGCTGTGGCGACGAAGAGTGTACGGCTGATTTTACCAGCAATACGGAAACCAAAGTGACAGCCAGTGACGGGGCAGCACTTGACCGGTTTGGTATTTCTTTGGCGCTCGATGGCACCACTGCGGTGATCGGAGCACCTTATGATGACGATCATGGCAGCACGTCCGGCAGTGCCTATGTGGTTGATGTGACGACCGGCAGCGAGCTGCACAAACTGACGGCGTCTGACGCGGCGGCAGATAACTGGTTTGGTGAATCTGTGGCGGTAAGTGGCACTATTGCGGTGATCGGGGCACCTAGGAATGACGATCATGGCACCAATTCCGGCAGTGCCTATGTGGTTGATGTGACGACCGGCAGCGAGTTGCATAAACTGACGGCGTCTGACGCGGATGGGGTTGACTATTTTGGTACTTCTGTGGCGGTGGATGGCACCACCGCGGTGATTGGAGCAAAGGGGAATGATGGTAGTAAAGGCAGTGCCTATGTGTTTGATGTGATGACCGGTGCCGAGTTGTACAAACTGACGGCGTCTGACGGGGCGGCACTTGACTATTTTGGTATTTCTGTGGCGCTCGATGGCACTATTGCGGTGATCGGAGCGTATGGGGATGACGATCATGGCAGCATGTCCGGCAGTGCCTATGTGTTTGATGTGACGACCGGCAGCGAGTTGCGCAAGCTGACAGCGAGTGACGGGGCGGGAGGTGACAGGTTTGGTCATTCTGTAGCGCTCGATGGCACCACTGCGGTGATCGGGGCTTGGAAGGATGACGATCATGGCACCAATTCCGGCAGCGCCTATGTGTTTGATGTGACGACCGGCGCCGAGCTGCGCAAACTGACGGCATCTGACGGAGCGGCAGATGACGAGTTTGGTATTTCTGTGGCGGTAAGTGGCAGCACTGCGGTGATCGGAGCGTATGGGGATGACGATCATGGCAGTTGGTCCGGCAGTGCCTATCTGTTTGATGTGACGACCGGCAGCGAGTTGCACAAGCTGACGGCGTCTGACGGGGCGGTAAATGACATTTTTGGTAGTTCTGTGGCAGTTGATGGCAGCACTGCGGTGATCGGAGCATCGGGGGATGCCGATAATGGCGCTGCTTCCGGCAGTGCCTATATTTACACCGATGATAATTGTATGCCATAGCAGGTTTTCTTCGCCCCTGCCTTTCACGCGGCCTGAGCCTGTTATGGGGGCATGTTGCAGCGGTAGTAGTAACTGGTTGCCCTTGTGCTGGTCTGTGTGCAGTGGCATACGTTATCTGTAATTAATGTAGGTAGTGCTCTCCTTCATCCTTGCTTTCCGCGCAACTAGGCTTATATACATTCTCATTATCTGGTACCTAAGCCCTGGAATGTGAAAGGACTCTATGAAAGCGGAAATTCTTGCTCTGAAAGAACAGATCGAGCAGTCACAGGCACTGCTGAGGAGGTATCTTTGACTGGGACGCAGCCGTTAAGGAACTGGACGCGCTGAACAAAAAGGCGGAAGATCCTGACCTGTGGAACGACCCGGAAGCCGCCCAGAAAATTCTGCAGAAACGCACGCATCTGGATAGTATGATTGCTTCTACCCTCGCGCTTGAACAAGAGTTGCAAGACCATCTCGAACTGATCGAACTGGGCGAAGCCGAAGGTGATGACGAAGTGGTGATCGAATCGGAAAAGGCGCTGCAGGCGCTGGCGAAAAAAGTCTCGAAACTGGAAATTGAAAGCCTGTTGTCGGGTGAGGCGGATGCCAATAACTGTTTCATAGAGATACATCCGGGCGCAGGCGGGACTGAAAGCCATGACTGGGCCGAGATGCTTTATCGCATGTATGTCCGCTGGGCGGCCGAACGCGGCTATAAGACCGAGATTGTCGAGGAACAGGCGGGAGAAGAAGCGGGTATTAAATCAGCGACGATCAAGGTCATCGGCCATAATGCCTATGGCTGGGCCAAGACCGAATCCGGCGTGCACCGGTTGGTGCGGATTTCGCCGTTTGATTCCAACGCCAGGCGGCATACGAGCTTTGCCAGTGTGTGGGTCTATCCGGAAGTGGATGATAACATTGAGATCGAGATTGAAGAGAAGGATGTGCGGGTGGATACCTACCGCGCGTCCGGTGCGGGCGGGCAGCATGTGAATAAGACCGACAGCGCCATCCGTCTGACGCATGAGCCGACAGGGATTGTCGTGCAATGCCAGAATTCACGTTCTCAGCATGCCAACCGGGCAGAGGCATGGAAAATGTTGCGCGCACGGCTTTATGAACTGGAACTGCAAAAACGCGAGGAAGCAGTACAGGCCGAACATAGCCAGAAAACCGACAATGCCTGGGGTCATCAGATCCGTTCGTATGTGTTGCATCCCTATCAGATGGTAAAAGATTTGCGTACCGGCGTAGAAACAGGTAATACGCAGGCAGTGCTGGACGGTGCGCTGGATGAATTCATGTCTGCCGCGCTGGCCGAGCGTATTAAAGGGAAGTAATACAGACTTAAAATGAAGAAATATGGTAAATGGCTTTGCGTTTCAGCCTGTATTAAGGCACAATGCCCCCTACTATGGCGCCCTATTATAAACCATCCAGGAACAGCAGGCCCGTGAACCCACCCGGTCAAGAACAGCGAATGACATTCCGGCTCCTGTCCTATTGGAACAGGATCCGTGCAGACAGGGAATTTCCGTCCCTGAGCGATGTGAATATTTCCGAGATTGAGGAGGTGTATCACTTTACCTTCACCATTGATGTCAGTGGAGAGGAGGCTGAGCATTCCTTCCAGTATTTCGGGCCCGAGCTGATCACCATTTTTGAACGAAATTACACAGGGTATTTGCTTGAAGAAGCACTGGCCGATGTGATTATTGATAATACGATCGGCTTTTATCCCAAGGTCATCGCGGACCGCCGTCCGGTCTCAGAGTCGTCTGAGTTTTTCTCGGAAGGGGCGGAGGTGCGCTATCGCAGTATCATTCTGCCGCTCAGTAGCGACGGTGAACATATCGACTTTCTCATGGGTACCACCAATTATAAGAAATTTTATCCTGAAGGATAGTGTTAGCTGCTTTGCTGCGCGACAAAGCGCGTAATGTAGTCGATGTAACGCTTTGTACTTTCTGTGCGGGGACCGCGGATCTGAGCCATATCAGCGACTAATTCATTTCCCTGCCGCAGCAGGCTGCATACCTTCCCTACTGCTTCTTCCCTCGGTGTTAGCGAACCAATACGTCGTACATCATTCAACAGGGTTTCGGCGGCGGCTTTGAAACGTATTTCGGCATCGTCATAGGCAGGCACATCATCGCTGCGGATACCGACGCGTTTATTGGTGGTGGCAATCAGCATGTCGAGATGTTCATCGACGGTGAGTTTCTCATCCGTAGGCAGGAAGCGAATCATCGAGCGCATGGCGCCACCGGCATTGTCGATCAGCTCCATCGCCTGGCCGATCTCGATGGCGCGGTTGGTGTAGATATGTTTTAACTGCTCACGGTTCTGCATATCCGGTGAACGTTTGGAGGTTACCGGTTTGGGCAATTCGGACAGCATCGCGGTCAATACTCCGTCGATATCTTTCTGGTAGTCACGACGCATCACGCAGTTGGTCAGATCATCGCGGAAGAAAAGAGGATAGAGCATATCGACTTCTTGCGTAGGCGGCATGGAATCGGCTTCCAGCGGCTGGGCGGCATTGCCGTAATACAACACATGCAGTGACAGGATTTCCATGCGTTTTACGGCGGCACCGATGGCCAGTGCGCCCGTAGCGCGCCGTTCTTCTATAGCAGCGGGGTCGGTTGCCAGACTGTCAAAGCGTGTGATAAGGTCCTGAATTTCGGGATAGGTACGGCGGATGTTGATGTCTTTTTCGGCATTGTCGAAAAAGCGGCGCGTCAATTCCTTGACCATGCGGCTGCGATCGACCTTCTCCTGTTCCGGTGGTTCGTAATAGGGTACGTAATGCCCGCTGCAGATCAGATAGGCATAATCATCATTGAGTGTGACGGCACGTTCGGCATTGCCGGCCAGCGCTCCATCGGCTTTTTTCCCTGCATAGTTCCATGCCATGCGATACCTCTTGCATGATGATTGGTTGCCCGATAGTGATATGCTGTACCATAAATGACAAGGCGGAACTGTCAAATAGCTTCACTATGAATGATTTGAATATCAAACCAAGCAGCTTACGGAATCTGGGTACTAGAATGGACCAGTATCTGGCAGAGGTGGGGATTCATACGGTAGAAGACCTTAGACAAGCAGGGCCGGTAGAAGCATTTTTACGTGTCAGTCAACTTTCCGGGCATTTGAAGAACCGTATGGCGCTTTATGCCATTTATGGCGCGTTGAGCGATCAGGATTGTATTTGTCTTCCGCAGGAAACCAAAGACTGGCTGGAAGATGAATTACGGAAAGCCGGATATGAAGGATAAAGGAGAATATTGATGAAATTATATGGCATTAAAAACTGCGATACGGTGAAAAAGGCACGAAAATGGCTGGAGGAGCAGGGCATTGCCTATGCATTTCACGATTATAAAAAAGACGGGGTGGATGAAGCGGTATTACGCGCGGCCGTAGAGCAGCATGGCTGGGAGGTGGTACTCAACAAACGCGGTACGACCTGGCGCAAGCTGACAGATGAAGTCAAAGACAGCGTGGTCGATGATGCGACAGCGATGGCGGCGATGATAGACAATCCGTCCCTTATCAAACGGCCGATCGTCAAAGCGGGTGAGCGGCTGATTATAGGATTCGATACGGAGAGCTATAACGATTTCCTGTAGCCGTGTCAGAGATTTTAACATTTTTTCTGTCATCCTGTGGGGCCGGTTAGGAAACCGGCGAGCACGGGATCCAGCGGAAGCAGAATCGAATCAGGAGATTCGATTCGTAATTAATTGAACGGTTTTGGACTACTGTCCTCAGCCTTTTCTGGATCTCGGTACGTGCCGCCTGCTTGCGGCTTGGCCGGGATGACGAAAAGGAAACACACAACAATAGCGCTTTAACTCTTTTATTTTTGTCATATATTAGCTTGTATGACACTTGATTTGACTCCGACGCCGACACCGCCGGTAAATCTGTCTCCGCTTCAGATCGAAGAGGAGATACAGCGTCTGCGCCGCGAAATGAATGTAGTGATTCTCGCGCATTACTATCAGGAAGACGATATTCAGGACATTGCCGATTTTGTCGGCGATTCGCTCGATTTGTCGCGCAAGGCCGCAGCGACTGATGCCGATGTCATCGTCTTCTGCGGCGTCAAATTCATGGCGGAGACGGCGAAAATCCTCAGTCCGGATAAGACCGTGCTGCTGCCCGACATGAAGGCCGGCTGTTCGCTTGAATATGCTTGCCCGCCGGATCAGTTCCGGGCCTTTCGTGACGCGCATCCGGAGCATATGGCGCTGACCTATATCAACTGTTCGGCCGAGGTGAAGGCCCTGTCGGATATTATCGTGACTTCGACCAATGCCGCCTCGATCATTGAGCAGATTCCGGAAGATCAGAAAATCATCTTCGCGCCGGACAAGTTTCTGGGCGCTTATCTGTCGAAAAAGTTGGGCCGAGAAATGCTATGCTGGGATGGTACCTGCATGGTGCATGAACGTTTTTCCGAGCAGGAGTTGGTTAAGCTCAAAACCCGTCATGAAGAGGCGCATGTGATTGCCCATCCCGAATGTCCCGAAGCCTTGCTGAATCATGCCGAGCATATCGGTTCGACCTCTTCCCTGCTGAAATTTACCGAAGAACGTCCGGGAGAATCCTTTATCGTGCTGACCGAACCGGGCATTATTCACCAGATGGAGTTGCGCTCGAAAGGCAGTCGCTTTTATCCCGTGCCGGGGATGGAGGAAGGCGGCGCATGCGTGTCCTGTAATGACTGTGCCTATATGAAAATGAACACGATGGAAAAGCTTTATTTATGTATGCGTGAGCGTAGGCCGGAGATTTCCCTGTCTTGCGAATTGCTGGAGGCGGCACGCAGGCCGCTCGAGAAAATGCTTGAGATGTCATCGGCTATTCCCGTGAAGGAGAGTGTGGCATGAATGAAGCTGTCAGCGTTCTGATCAAACTTGTTTTAACCTTTATGCTGTTTATTGGTGCGTGGTATCTGTTCTGGACGTCGACTGCCAAAGAGAATACCCAGGCAACGAAACGCAGTATCACTTTTTACAACCAGCGTTTTTCAGTGCATGATAAGGCGCAGGTGACGATTGCCTATGAAAATCTGAATTATACGGGCTTTCCTTTTTCCTATGATGTCAGGCTGATCAAGCCGTCCGTTACCGTGCAGAAGGGGAAAGAACGCTATCAGATTATCACCAGCTATATGCAGCTGGACTCGATTGATAGCGAGAATCTCCATTTTGAGGTGAAGCTGCCCAAAATTCTGACGGTCCATTATATTCAAAGCAACCAGGCGCCGGAAACCTATACGTTGCAGTTCAAGCAACCGCCGGAGTTGTTTCTAAATGGTTTGAGAATTGTGCGCACGGAAAAAGGAGATGTCACCTATTTTTCCCATTTCGGCTTTCAAATGCCTAAACAGATGCCGGTGGTGGTAGGCAATACCCAGGGAAAACTGCGGGAGATTACCTTTAATTTCCTGGAAATGGCGCGACCGGTCTATCTGGAGATTCCAGACGGCATTGCCCGGCATGTCAAACGCTTTGTGCATATCATGCGTGAGGCGGTGGTCTATACGCAGCAACAGCCGGCTGCGGCATCGGTGTCGGGGTGATATGCAACAACTACTGCAGGCGGAAGACTGGCAACGCATTGTGATGACGGCTTTGGCCGAAGATATCGGTCATGGCGATATTACCAGCCAGTCGGTGATCACCGATTATGTCGAGACCAGCATGCAGTGTGTGGCGCGTGAGACGATGGTGGTATGCGGTGCATCACTGATTGGCTTGGTGTTCCATGCCATTGCGCCGGATGTCGAGTATGAGTGGTTTGTCGATGACGGCACGGCGATAGAATCAGGGCAGATCATCGCATCGGTCAGCGGGAATGCGCAGACGATTCTGGCCGGTGAACGGGTGGCGCTGAATCTGCTGCAGCGCATGTGCGGCATTGCCACGCAAACTGCGAACTATGTCAGGGCGGTAGAGGGGACGCAGGCGATCATTCTCGATACGCGCAAAACCATGCCGGGCCTGCGTGCGCTCGATAAATATGCCGTCAAGGCCGGCGGCGGACAGAATCACCGTATGCGGCTCGATGATGCGATTCTCATCAAGGATAATCATATTGCGATTGTCGGCTCGGTAACGGAAGCGGTGAAACGTGCCAAGGCCAATGCACCGGCGACCATGCGTATCGAGGTTGAGTGCGATACGCTCGATCAGGTCAAAGACGCCGTGCTGGCAGGGGCGGATATGCTGCTGCTCGATAATATGGATAGTGCCACTTTGCGAGAGGCAGTAGCCATCGCCAAAGGCAAGGCGGAATGCGAAGCCTCGGGCAATGTCACGCTGGAGACGGTGCGCAGCATTGCCGAGACCGGTGTCCACTATATTTCCATCGGACGCTTGACACATTCGGTCCGCAACGTCGATATTGGACTGGACAGGGTAGGAGAATAAGATGTCCGCTGCTCCCAGAGAGATTCAGGAATTTTATGGAGCTGTACAAGCATTAGTGGGGCGTAGTGGAGAAGATGATGATGAGAAACTTACTTCGCAACGTGAAGAGGTGGTTAATTTTCTTGGAGATTTGTATCATAACTATGGTTTAATCGGGAAGGGTATGTTGTTTAACCAATGTTTTCAGGATTTGACAGATTTAGCCAGGATAGAAGATTCAGCCAAGATAGAAGAAGAGAAAAGCGTTGCGGCACAGCAGGTAGCAGGCGCAGTGAAGGAAATACTGGAGTTTCTTCAACCAAATAAACCGGGTGAATTGAGTAAGTTGAAAAAAAGGTGGGGGGTTGAGAATGATTCATCCTACGACGATATGTTTCTGAAGATCGCCGAAAAAACAAAAGCAATTTTCGACAAAGCCAGGCCGCATTTGCAAGAAGAATGTCCGCATGCTTGTGATGAGATCGAGCGTCTGTATGAAACCGTAATGAATGGTTTAGAAGGCCAGGGAGCATCACGATCATAACAGCCCTTGCAAACACAATCGATGCTCTCAATGAATGGCTGGGGCGGCTGGTATCGTGGCTGGCGTTGTTCATGGTGTTGATGATGGCAACGATTGTATTGCTGCGCTATGCCTTTGCCGAGGGTGAGCCGTGGCAGCAGGAGAGCGTACGCTTCATGCACGGCATTCTGTTTCTGGCCGGTGCGGCCTATGCGCTCAAGCATGAGGCGCTGGTACGCGTCGATGTGCTGTATCAGGGATTCTGCGACCGTAGAAAAGCGATCGTTAATATTGCCGGGACATGCCTGTTTTTGTTTCCCTTCTGTTTTGCCCTCGCCTGGTTTTCGCAGGACTATATCCTCAGCAGTTGGCAGATTCTCGAAGGCTCGGCCGAATATAAAGGCATGCCGGGGGTATTTATATTCAAATCCTTTATCTGGGTCTGTGCCATAACGCTTGCGCTGCAGGGGGTATCGCTCATCATCCATTCGATTGCTGTGCTGAAACATAAGGAACATGCGCCGGACGTGGACGAGGAAGTGCATGTCTGACTGTATTATTCGTCATTCCGAACACTGTGCAGCTTTAGCGAAGCAGTGGAGGAATCTGAATAGATCCTTACGTCACATGCTACGCATGTTTCTCAGGATGACGGTCAAAGAGAGGTGCTGTGGCTGACTATATTCCCGTCCTGATGGTGCTGTGTATTTTTGCCGGGCTGGTGATGGGTTATCCCGTCGCTTTTACCATCGGCGGGGTGTCGTTGCTGTTTGCCTTTGGCGGGGCGTATTTTGACGTCTTCACACTGAGCTATCTGAATTCCCTGCCTAGCTCGATTTACGGGGTGATGACGAGTGACCTGCTGATTGCCGTGCCGTTGTTCGTCTTTATGGGCATTGTGCTGGAGCGCGCCAAAATTGCTGAGGAGTTACTCGAAACCATGGCGGCGCTGTTCGGCAGTTTCAAGGCCGGGCTTGGCGTGTCGGTATTGATGGTCGGCGCGATGCTGGCAGCCTCGACCGGTATTGTCGGCGCGACGGTGGTGACGATGGGGCTGATTTCACTGCCCTCAATGCTGAAGAACGGTTATTGCCCGAAGCTTTCCTGCGGGACGATTTGTGCGGCGGGCACGCTAGGGCAGATTATTCCGCCCTCCATCGTGTTAATTCTGCTGGCCGACCAGATTTCCAACTCCTGGCAGACGGCGCAGTTGAATGTCGGCATTTCCTCGCCGATTCCGGTCAGCGTGGCCGATCTGTTCGTTGCCGCGATCATTCCGGGCTTCGGACTCGTATTGCTCTATATGCTGTGGCAATTGCTCTACAGCCTGTTGCATCCGGGCAAGATGCAGTGTCTGCCGGAAGCGGAACGTGAGGCGATGTTCGCCGACGGTAAGCTCAAACATGTGCTGCATACGCTGATGCCGCCGCTGTTGCTGATTGTGCTGGTGTTGGGCTCGATCCTGGGCGGAATTGCCACCGCCACCGAATCGGCGGCAGTCGGTGCACTCGGCGCGATGCTGCTGGCGTATCTGCGCAGACAATTGACTTATACGAATTTGCGTGAATCGATGCTCGGCACGCTCAATGTCAGCGCCATGGTGTTTACGATTCTTATCGGCGCGGCGATTTTCACACTGGTATTTCGCGGCTATAATGGCGATGAACTGGTACATGCGCTCATCAAGGATTTACCGGGCGGGTTGATCGGTGCCATGTTCGTTACCATGCTGGTGATGTTCCTGTTGGGCTTCTTTCTCGACTTTATCCAGATTATTTTCGTGGTGGTGCCGATCGTCGCGCCGATATTGCTGGTAATGGGCGCCGATCCGATCTGGCTGGCGATCATGATGGCAATCAACCTGCAAACCTCGTTTTTGACGCCGCCGTTTGGTTTCTCACTGTTTTATCTGCGCGGGGTGGCATCGAAAGAGGTGAAAACCACGGATATTTACCGGGGTGTACTGCCGTTTGTCGGCGTACAGATTCTCATGCTGACAATGCTGGCCTTCTGGCCGCCGATCGCGACCTGGGCACCGGCTGCACTGTATGATACACAATTTGAAGCGCTTGATCCATCGATGCTGGAGACGATGAAAGGCCCGTCTGGTGAGAATAGCTGGGATATTGATTTTTAGTCGCATTCGTGACACAACTAGGCGGACATTTACTAAAGGTTTATTGCTATGCTGGAAAAGAAATGTATTGAAAAGGGTTTGAAGATGACCGAACAGCGCCGGGTCATCGCCAAAGTCCTGTCAGACTCGGACGACCACCCGGATGTGGAAATGCTTTATGCACGTGCGTCAAAGGTAGATCCGAATATCAGTATCGCCACGGTCTATCGCACGGTGCGTTTGTTTGAAGAGGCAGGCATTATTGAAAAGCACGATTTCGGTGACGGTCGTGCGCGTTACGAAGAAGCCGGAGAAGAGCATCACGATCATCTGATCGATCTGAGGAGTGGCAAGGTACTGGAATTTACCAATGAGGAGATTGAACGTCTGCAGGAGGAAATTGCGAATAAACTGGGTTATAAACTTGTCGATCATCGCCTGGAGCTTTATTGTGTGCCCCTTGAAGATTAGCAAGCACACGCAGAGCCCAGATGTCTGAAAAATTATCCTTTGATCCCCTGCATGCCGGTAGTCTGACCGTTCGTCTGGCGCAGGATGAGCTTGAGGTCAGAGCCTCGCAGCAATTGCGTTACCGTATCTTTTTCGGAGAAATGGGCGGTGTACCGCCTGAGAATGTCGAAAAGCAGCAACGCGATTTTGACCAATTCGATGGGGTATGCGATCATCTGCTGGTGATTGATACGAACCGCACCGGCGATGACGCGGTAGTGGGAACCTATCGCTTACTGCGCAAGTCACAGATGGAGAAAATCGGCTCGTATTATTCCGAAACCGAATATGACATCACGCCGCTGAAGGCGCTGGAAGGAGAACTGTTGGAGTTGGGGCGCTCTTGTGTCGATGCGGATTATCGCAACCGCGCCGTCATGCAATTGTTGTGGCGGGGTATCGGCAGTTATATGGTGCTGCATGATATCAGGCTGCTGTTCGGCTGTGCGAGTTTTACCGGCGATGATCCGAAGGAACATGCGATGGCCCTGTCCTATCTGTATCATGCGCATCTGGCACCGGAAGAAGTACGCATGACGGCGTTGCCCGAGCTGTATGTCGATATGAATATGATGCCGAAGGAAGAAGTGGATACACGGCGGGCGATTGCCGCCATGCCGCCGCTGATCAAAGGCTATCTGCGGCTAAACAGCGTGGTGGGAGATGGTGCGGTGCTCGATCATGTCTGTAACACCACCGATGTCAGTATCGTGGTGCAGACCGATCTCGTTAAAGACAAATATGCTCAGCGTTACAAGCCTGAGGAATAAATCATCTGCCGGCTATGAGAGCGATTGTAAAATTCGCCGCGCTGATCGTGGTATTTCTTCTCTTCATTCTGCCAGCCTTTCTGACATGGATGTTACGGTTGCATCAGGCGCAGGCATGGGTGGTCACTTGGTTTTTCAGGTTATGCATTATGGTTATAGGTGTCCGTATCAACACAGAGGGCATGCTAACCGCACACCGACCGCTGATGCTGGTGACCAACCATTGCAGCTATCTCGATATTTTTGTGATTGCGGCTATCTATCCCGTGGCGTTTACCCCGAAATCAGATATCAAATACTGGCCGGTCGTCAACATCATGGCGCTGTGTGGTGATAGTGTGTTTGTCGAACGCAAACCTGCCAAACTGCCGAAGACACGCCAGCTCATGCAAAAGCGGTTGTTGGATGGCAAGGTGGTGTGCCTGTTTCCGGAAGGCACGACGAGTGAAGGCGATGCAATCAAACCGTTCAAAAGCGGATTTTTCAGTATGGCGGAAAGTGAAGAATTGAAAGAGCTGCAGGTACAGCCGGCCACAGTGGCCTATACGCATGTTGATGGTCAACTTATCACATCTGAAAATCGTCGGGCTATTTCCTGGGTTGATGATATGGCGTTGCTGCCGCATTTGTTTCGTCTGTTGAATTATCGTTCGATCAATGTCACGGTGCAGTTTCATGAGGCGGTATCGATACAGCAGTTTGCGTCGCGCAAGGAGCTGTGCCAGCATTGCGAAACAGTGGTGGATGCGTATCTCAAGAAATTATTACTCAAAGAGGTGGCATGAATCTGGTTGAAATCACCGTACCGGACTATGATGTGCTGTTGGAAATTGCCTATGCCACAGCGGATAATTTCACCGGAAAACCGGTCTATAAAGCAGCGAAATGTTTTCTGCATGAGAATGCTGCGTTGAAATTGAACCATGCGATCGAATTAGCCGCGGCACTTGATCTGAAGATCAAACTATTCGATGCGTTTCGCCCGTCCGAAGCGCAGTGGAAACTGTGGGACCATACACCCGATTCGCATTTTCTCGCTGATCCACGACGCGGTTCCCCCCATTCACGCGGAGTGGCGATCGACCTGACTCTGTGCGACAAAGAGGGTAGGGAGCTGAATATGGGTACCGGCTTTGACGAGTTCACGCCATTGTCGCATCACGGTAATCTGGAAGTCTCGCAGGAAGCACAGACAAACCGCCATCTGCTGATGGGCATCATGACCACGGCCGGGTGGGATTTTTACAAAAATGAATGGTGGCATTATCAGCTGTTTCAAAGTCGTGATTATCCGCTGCTTAGCGACGCTGAGGCAGGCACAGGGATGATGTGATATGAGCTTGGAAATTTAACTAAAATTTTAGCGGAATTTGGCAATAATTTTACTCTAATTTTATTACAATTAATCATGTAACTTATTAAAATACAATACTAAATTAGCATTTTGTTAAGATTTTTATGTTAGGGTAATCACATAATAAGGAGAAAGACGGAACATGTTAAATACGGCCCTTACCGTTGCCCAATCAGGTTTAAGAGCTGCAGAAACACGCTTGGCCAGCAGTGCCAGTAACATTGCCAATGTTCATTCTACGACGTCGCGCATTGATGGGGAGACGGTCAATACGCCGTATGTACCCACACAAGTGAATCAGAAAACTATGTTCGGTGGCTATGCCAAGGCGGAACTGGTGCCTAAGAATCCACCGTCCGTGTCGATGTATGCGCCGGATAATATTGCCGCCGATGCCAATGGCATCACACAGTTTCCCAATGTGAATCTGACGGCGGAACTGATCAATACGGAAATTGCGTCTTACAGTTTTGAGGCGAACGCTGTGGTGCTGAAAACCGCGAAGGAAATGCACGGCACCTTACTCGATATTTTTGCTTAACCGCTTTCTCTTTCTGATGTTAACTCTCCGGTCTTCGGACCGGAGATTTTTTTTGCCTACATCACCGGCTCAACCGCTATCACTTCCGGCACATAATGTTTGAGCATGTTTTCGATGCCCTGTTTGAGTGTCAGGGTTGAGGACGGGCAACCCGAACAGGCGCCGTGCATCTCGAGATTGACAATACCATTCTCAAAGCTGTGAAAGATGATATCGCCGCCATCCTGTGCTACGGCCGGGCGTACGCGCGTGTCGATCAATTCCTTGATCTGATCGACAATTTCCTGCTCTTCCTGGCTGTATTCCTTTGCGGCTTTTTGAGTAGTAGCCTCCTGGGGTTCTAAGATCGGTTTTCCGGCAACATAATGCTCCATAATTGTGGTCAGTACCGGCGCTTTGATGATCGACCAGTCGATCTCGTCGGTTTTGGTGACGGTGATAAAATCCGATCCGAAGAAAATGGCGCGCACATGCTCGATAGTGAACAGTGCAGCGGCGAGCGGTGATCTCTCCGCCTCTTCGGCATTGACGAAAAAGGCGGTCTGATCGCCGCCGACAGGCTTGCCGGGCAGGAACTTCATGGTATTGGGATTCGGTGTTTCTTCGGTCTGGATGAACATATGGTTTCCTTATCCAACTAATTTACTAGGGTATATAGCAATAAGATAGAGGTTTTTCAAGCAGACAACTATTATTCGAGGAACATGTCTGCGAATTCCTGCAACTCATCTTCGCTGACCGGATAATCGGTTCCACCACGGGCATTGAGCATTCTGGTGTGATGAATGCGTCCGATTTTCATCTGTAGCGACATGGCCGTGCGCATGCTCAAGCCAGCTTTCCAGGCCAGGGCGGTAATGGCGCGCGGGCTATCCGATTGCAGTACGCGTTTGACCTTGTCTTTTGAATATCCGCCGCGCAGAGCCAGAGCTGCGATAACAAAGGGTTCATCAATGGCGTGAATGGCATTGTCTATCATTTCATTGTCCAGCCGGCCGGCCTTATAATATTGTTTCGCACGTAACTCGCCACCACGTTCCTGATCGGTTGTCCAGCTTTTTAGCCTGCTGGTGACCGCGCGTTGTGTATTCTGGCGGGTTTTTTGATGCAGTGTCTGGTATTTTTCCAGTTCTTCCATGAGTTGGCGTGAAATAAACCCGGCAATGCGGTTGACGGTTTTCTGCGTCAGTTCCGGACGGGTGATAAGCCCCGGATGCCAGATTTCCTGTTCCGGTGCGTCAGCGACAATCAGCGCCATTGCGTCTTCATTGATATGGGAGCCCTTATTTTCAAGCAGGTTGCGAATAGCCTGCGGATGATGCGTGGCGACGACAGCGCTACTAACATCTTCCGATACATGTTTTCGTTTTGCGATGCTTTCCGCCACGCCCGGCACATCGCTGGTGGACAGAATTTCGATCAGTTCCTGATCACCCAGCAGGGGAGAAAATTCCAAAATTGGGCCGGAGATTTTCAACCGATGATCCCATGCCAGCATCTGTACCACTTCATAAGGCGCATCAGGCTGATCTGCCAATTCTTCCGACAGCATCATGCGCACGCGCTCGGTCTGGTCCTGCGCAATGGTTTTCAGCACGCCGGCAGTATGATCAAGCAGTATCTTCTGTTTGGATTCGGCCAGATCGGGCAGCAGGCGTGAGATTTTTCGCGCCAGTTGAAAGCGTATGTCTTCCTCTAATGCCCGATACTCTTCGAGCGTATCATCCAGCCGGACCAGCCGGTGTTCGTGGGTGGAATGGTTAGTCAGTTCCACATGATGCGGATGCACGTCGATGGTGGTGATGACATTGTCATTGGAAACATAACTGTCCCGCAGGATCAGATCCTGTCCCGGCTCCAGGGTGGCTTGCAGTTCTTCGATATTGGATTGCACACGCTGCAGGGAACGCTCAGGCGGAATAATCTCCACCTCTTGCGGTGCTTCGGCTCCCCCTAATAGTCTTTTGACGGCATGCACTAAACCCTGCGCCATGATATTTCTACCTCCCGGACCGAAGGATAGTATAGCCCTAAATGGTTGCCAAATCATTAATTGATGAAAGGTAATTCAATTGGCATTGGTATTCACTATAGATATCGCGTCATTCCACGGATTTTGTCAGGAGACAAAATCATAGTGGAATCCAAGGAAGAAAAGCCAGCAGGCGTTTCTGACTTCGAAAGTCTCCTGACTTTCGAAGTATGGATCCCCGTGTCAAAATGTCTCCTGACATTTTGCACGAGGATGACGGTATCAATTCTATTCAATCTTTACCTAATCTTTAGCCGCCCACCAGGCGCGCTGTTTCTGATCCACACGGCGCGCGCGCATCATGCCATGATAAAACGGTGTGGGTTTTTTGCAGTGTACCAGGGTTTCCACATCGACTGTCGGTTTGCCGAACAGATAGCCCTGGCCGAATTTCACACCCGCTTCCCACAGGAAGGCAGCGGATTTCTCATCTTCGACCATTTCGCCAATGGTGACGACATTTAAATCACGGCACAGGCCGGCCATGGCTTTCAGCATATGGCGGCCACGTTGGGTTTGCAGTGATTCACGCACATAGCTGCCGTCGATCTTGATGAAATCCACCTGGAGATTGCGCAGATATTCGAAGGAGGATTCACCGGTGCCGAAATCGTCCAGGCAACAGAGATTTCCTGCCTGACGCAGTTCCTGTACAAATGCATTCGCAGAGGATAAATCAGGAATCCTGGCGGATTCGGTAATTTCAAAAATCACCTGTTTGCGGACTTTTTCATGGTTGTTCAGCATTTCCAGCAATGCATCCTTGAACAAGGTGGAGGACAGCGATTTGCCGGATAAATTGACTGAAATGGTAGGTTTATTGCCTTTAACAGACGCATCTGCCAGCACATCGAACGTTTTCTGACACATCAGCAGGTCAAAATCACCGATGACTCCGGCCTGCTCACCAAAACTGATAAATTCAAACGGATTTTTGAATACGGAGTTATCATTCACCCGCACCAGCGTTTCGAAGTGATGAATAATCCCGTTTTTCAGATCGACAATCGGCTGGAAAGCCAGTTGGAACGCTTCTTCATCGACCGTGTTTTTAAAATGTGCGATTTTTTCGACCGTATTCTCCAGCATGCCTTCATACGAGTCCGCCAGACTTTCGATGGTGAAGTTCTCCCCCTTTTTTTCAGCAAAATTATTCAGGGTATAAAGCAGGGCATTGGCGGAATCGACCGAACTGAGCCTTCCGGGATCGGCCGTGATGGTTTCGGTACGTACATCGAGTCCTTTGCCTTTCGGGTCTACCTTTTTGGTGATATCGATGATGCTGTTGATCACCTCGGCAGGATCTGTCTTCTCATCATGGACGAAGGTGAAGGAATCTTCACCGATAATCCCCGCAGTGTCGCCACCGACCGATGTATCGCGGAGATATTGGCTGATTTCCGCCAGTAACTGCTCGGCCGCTTCCGGTGATAAGGTATCCAGCAGTTGCTTGAGTTCCGGTAGGTCAAGCAGTGTCATATTGAGCGTTTCACCCGATGCATGTGCCTCATGGATTTTTTCGTTGGCGGTTTCAATAAAGCTGTTTTTCTTCAGCAGGCCTGAGTCGTAATCGCGCTTGAACAGTTGATCGGCCGAGACGTCGCCTTTGAGGATGCTCAACGATAAATAGGTGTGGTTTTTCAGGTTGGACAGTCTGAAACCGGATAATGCGAACGGCATGGCGTCATTATGTTTGGATGCCAGACGCAGTTCGATATTATCCAGCCGTTGTTTGCTGGAAAGTTCATCTAATGCATTGCGGGCTTTTTCAGTATCATCGCCATATACAATGGTGTAAAAATCATAGCCGGTCAGCTCGTCGATATTACGGCCTAGCAGGCCGGAGGTGGCGCCATCGGCATAGAGGATTTTCCCTCCCGGATCGAGTTCAAGCAGAATATCTGCCGATGCAAAGGCAAATGCAACAAACCGGTCCCGGTCGGTTTTCAGGGTGTTAATGGTCTCATTCATAACGCTATTTATCTTGTCCTGTGTCTTTTCTGTCTTGTTGTTGGCCATAGTGATACTGTCATCCAGTTGTTCAGAATAGCGTCATATTCTTACCAAAAGGTTAATAATCTCTAAACAGATCGGATTTTTTAGAAAACTCATTGCGTTTTTTACTAAAATACCTAGTTTTGGCCGCATAGATGAAGATAAAAAGAGAGAGAAATTAAATGTCTTTGGCCCATATGAAACACACGGATGTTATCCATTCCCAGGCTGTGATCGAAGAGGCGTGGGAAAAGCGGGACGAATTAAATTACGATACTGGCGGTGATATTCGTGAAGCCGTTGAAAGAGTTCTGACGGCGCTGGATCATGGTGAATTTCGTGTTGCCGAAAAAACGGATGGTGAATGGCAGGTACATGAGTGGATTAAAAAGGCGGTGTTATTATCTTTCCGCCTGAATCCGATGAAGCCTATTCACGGTGCTCCTGCGATGGAGGGGCATCAGTCGCACTGGTGGGATAAGGTGCCGTCTAAATTCGAGGGTTGGAGCAGCAGCGATTTTCATGAGGCAGGCTTCCGCGCGGTGCCAAGCTGTGTGGTGCGTCATTCGGCCTATATTGCGCCGAATGTGGTATTGATGCCGTGTTTTGTTAATCTAGGTGCGTATGTTGACGAAGGCACAATGGTTGATACATGGGCAACAGTAGGTAGCTGCGCGCAGATTGGCAAGGATGTACATATCTCCGGTGGTGTAGGAATCGGCGGTGTGCTTGAGCCGTTACAGGCCAGCCCGGTTATTATTGAAGATAATTGTTTTATTGGTGCGCGTTCGGAAATCGCCGAAGGGGTGATTGTCGAAGAAGGCGCGGTGATTTCGATGGGGGTCTATCTCGGCGCCTCGACTAAAATTGTCGATCGTGAAACAGGGGAGGTGTATCGCGGCCGCGTACCGGCTTATTCGGTGGTGGTGCCGGGCAGCCTGCCGAATGATGATCCGAAAAAACCATCGCTATACTGTGCGGTCATCGTTAAAAAAGTCGATGCACAGACACGTTCGAAAACCGGGGTGAATGAGCTGCTACGGAATGCCGATGCATGACGCTGGAAGTCATTGACATTGCCAAAGCCCTGATCGCCTGTCCGAGTGTCACGCCGAAAGAGGCCGGGGTGCTTGATGTGTTATCCGGTTATCTTGAGCCGTTGGGCTTCACAATCTGGCGCGAGACCTTTCACGAGGATGGTTATGAAAATGTTGAGAATCTCTATGCACGCTTGGGGACGGGTTCGCCGAACCTCTGTTTTGCCGGACATACCGATGTCGTGCCGGCTGGTGATGAGAGCGCCTGGGATTCACCGCCTTTTGAACCGACGGTAAAAGAGGGGTATCTCTATGGCCGCGGCGCGGAAGATATGAAAGGCGCGATTGCGGCATTCGTGGCGGCGGTGTCGCGTTTCAAGGAAACCGGCATCTGGGATTCAGCATCCGGAAGTATCTCCTTTCTCATCACCGGCGATGAAGAAGGAATAGCTATTAACGGTACGCGGAAAATGCTCGACTGGCTGAAAGGTAAGGGTGAGCAGATCGATCACTGCCTTGTCGGTGAACCGACTAATCCGAACCATATGGGAGAGATGATCAAAATCGGGCGACGCGGCAGCGCGTTATTCGACGTGACGGTCAGAGGCATGCAGGGCCATGTCGCTTATCCCGATCGGGCCGACAATCCGATTCCGCGACTGATTGAGATATTATATGAACTGGAACATCATCCGCTCGATAAGGGAACGGAATTCTTTCCGCCGAGTAATCTGGAAATCACGACCGTGGATGTGCAGAACTCGACCGATAATCTGATTCCCGCTGCCGCCCATGCACGCTTTAATATCCGCTTTAATGACCTGCATAGCGGTGCGTCACTGGAGAAATGGGCCACAGAGATATGCCGGAAACATGACGAAAATGTAGAACTGAACTGCCGTATTTCCGGTGAAGCCTTCCGCAATCACGATGAGACATTAACGCAGGCCGTCGTTGCCGCGGTCAAAAAAGTGACCGGCCATACACCGGCACTGTCCACGACCGGCGGGACGTCGGATGCGCGTTTTATCAAGGATGTCTGTCCGGTCATCGAATGCGGCACGACCGGGCGTACGGCGCATGCGGTGAATGAGAATGTATCACTCAAAACGCTGGAGCAACTGGCGGAGATTTATACGGCATTTCTGGCGAATTATTTTGCTGCGCCTGATTAAAAAGTCATTCTGCGACGACTGAAAGGAGTGCGCAGAATCTTGTAGATCCTGTGCTAATCGCTTTGCTATTCCACAGGATGACTGCTTTCATACATCACTTCCATCAGATATAATCCGCGTGCCGGAGCCGTCGGCCCGCCTTTGGTACGATCTTTGGCGTCACGTGCGGCGATCAGATCGCCTGCGCTCCATTTGCCAAGCCCGACCTGTACCAGACTTCCCACCATGTTGCGCACCTGATGATGCAGAAAGGACTGTGCTTCGGCATGGATACGGATGTTTTCGCCGTCATGGGTGATCTCCAGCCGGTCCAGCGTTTTGAGTGGCGATTTGGCCTGACAGGCGACCGAGCGGAAGGTCGAAAAATCATGATGACCGATGAGATGCTGCGTGGCATTCTGCATGGCGTCTATTTCCAGCGGCCTATAGATATGCCAGGCGCGGTCTTTGTCCAGTGCCAGCGGTCCGGCGCGGTGGATGATATGATAGATATATTTGCGGCCGGTGGCGGCAAAGCGCGCATGGAAATCATCGCCCACTTTTTCGACGGACAGGATAGCGATATCTTCATTTTCCAGATGATGGTTCAGTCCCTGCTGAATCTGGAATTCGCTGCGCTCGGCCTGCATGTCGAAATGGGCGACCTGTGCACGGGCATGCACCCCCGCGTCGGTACGTCCGGCGCAATGCAGTGTGACCTCTTCCTGACAAAAGTCATGAATAGCCCGTTCAATGGCCGCCTGTATAGAGGGGGCATCGTCTTGACGCTGCCAACCGGCATAGCGTGTGCCGTCATATTCGATGGTGAGTTTGATACGCTGCATGAAATTACTGCCATCCGCGCAGACATGCCTCGGCGCTCATGCGTTTCTTTCCTGGGCGCTGGACGTCGAGGATTTTCAGGTAACGTCCGTCGCCGCATTGGACGGTGAAAGGATCATCCGAGCCGCTGTTGGTAATTTCGGCTTCAAACAGTTTGAGCGTTTCACCGCGGAAGGTCATTGTTGCTGCGGGCCAGGGGTTCAGTCCGCGAATCTGATTGTAAATCTCTATTGCCGGTTTGCTCCAGTTGATCGGGCTGTCGGTCTTGGTGATTTTACGGGCATAGGTGACGCCTTCGTCTGATTGAGGAATCGGTGTGATATCGTGCCATGTTTTTAAGGTTTCCAATACCATTTCAGCGCCTAATGCAGCCATCCGGTCATGCCACTGCCCGGCGGTGCTATCGACAGGGACATCTACCTCTCTGCGCAGCAGGATATCGCCGGTATCCAGTCCTTCATCCATCTGCATGATGCACATAGCCGATGTGGTATCGCCTGCCAGAATCGTATGTTGAATCGGTGCAGCACCACGCCAGCGCGGCAAATCGGAAGGATGCACATTGATGCAGCCATGCGGATATGCCTCAAGGATCGGTGTTGGCAGCAGCAGCCCGTACGCCGCCACTACGGCGATATCAGCGCTATGACAGCGAAACTGAGCCTGGATCGTTTCGTCCCGGAGGGTCGTTGGCGTATGCACGGCAATGCCGTGTTGCTCAGCCAGTTGATGTACCGGCGATAACGTTATCTTGTGTCCGCGACCGGATGGGCGCGGCGGCTGGCTGTAGACGGCCACGACATCATGCGCGCTGTCGATCAGCGCCTGCAATGTCGGCACCGCAAACTCCGGCGTTCCCATGAAGACGATACGCATCTATTGTTCTTTATTACTGTGTCTGCGCCCACAATTACCGGCGACGGTGGTAAAGCGGTTATTACGTGTGACGTTGGGTGAGCGCGCAAGTGAGACAAACTGCTCAAATGGCATCAGCGCCTGAAATTCACGGATGATGCACACGCAGGCATGGAAACGCTCTTCATGCAGACCGGTGCAGGACTCCAGAAACGCCTTTACCGCATCGCGCGGATAATTCTGTGTGTTCTGCGCAAGGGTGGGGGAGAAAAGGAAGAAAATGGTTGATAGTGTCATTGCGAGCGAACGGAGTGAGCGCGGCAATCCATACAGAGGGGATGGTAATAGATTGCCGCGTCGTCCGCCTTTGCCCTTCGGGCTACGGCGAGACTCCTCGCAATGACGTATTATGGCAAGATACCGCATGAAGGGATTGGTAGCCCAGAGCCGGGCGAATGCCAAGTTATAATGACGCTGGCAGTGTGTCTTCTTGTTGGATGTGTCCCAGTGTGCCGAGCTTTTTGGCCTTTCGCAGTTTCTTGATGATCATGTCGCGCTTGAGTTTGGAGATATGATCAACGAACACCACCCCGTCGATATGGTCGATTTCATGCTGAATGCAGGTGGCAAGCAACCCGTCTGCCTCAAGTGTCTGTTCCGTGCCATTTTCATCGAGATAACGGATGGTGACCTGTGCCGGGCGCTCGACTTCCGAATATTGATCAGGAAAAGACAGGCAGCCTTCCTTATAGCTGGAGTGTTCCTCGGAGGACGTCATGATTTCCGGATTGATCAGCTTCAGCGGAGATTTGGACTTGCCGTCTCCGTCATGCTCGATATCGACGACGATGACGCGCTTATGTACCCCGACTTGCACGGCGGCCAGCCCGATTCCCTTGTTGGCATACATCGTCTCGAGCATATCATCGCACAGTGTGCGAATCTCATCCGTGACCTCCGTGACTTTTACGGACGGTTGATTCAGGCGCTCATCCGGCGCGATGACGAGAGGTAATACAGCCATATGTTATGCTCCTTCATTGTCATTCCACGGATTTTGTCAGGAGGCAAAATCATAGTGGGTAAGCAAGACAATAAAACATCCAGTGAATGTTTTATCTTGCGAACCAGGTTAAAAATGCCAGGAGGCATTTTTGACATTGCGAGCCTGCTGACTCGCAAGTCATGGACGCGCCTCGGCAAAGCAGGAGCTTTGCTCCGGCGACGCCGGGTCCCCGGATCAAAATTCTTCCGCCGCCGCTGCTGCGCAGCTTTGGCGAGACAAGCCTGAATTTTGTCCGAGGATGACGACACGAAGAGCCTAGCATGCGGCTTTGAGGCGCGCAAGCGTCTCGTCTTTGCCGAGCGTTTCCATCACTTCGAACATCGACGGTGCGGCCGTCGAGCCGGTGATTGCCACGCGGATCGGTGCCATCAGCTTGCCGATTTTCATGTCCTGCGACTCAGCCCAGCTTTTGGCAAAAGCGAACAGCGCTTCATGATTCCACTCATTTTGTGCTTCCAGCTCAGGCAGAAATTGTTTTATCAATGGCTTGCCGCCTTCCAGTTGTTTGTGTGCCTTGTCATTTTCAGGTGGGTTGTCGGAACGGAAATAAAACAGTGACGATGCTGCCAGCTCGTTGAGAGTTTTTGCGCGTTCCTTAAGGGCAGGTAAAGCCTTTTCAAGCCTTGTTTTTTGTTCGTCAGACAAAGGGTTATTTAATGAATGTTCAATCAATGGAATCACCAGAGGCACCAGCTGTTCATTCTCCGCCTCACGTATATAATGGCCGTTGAGATTATTCAGTTTATCAAAGTCAAACCGCGCGGCGGCCTTATTGATATGTTCCAGGTTAAACCACTCGATCGCCTGTGCATCGGAAATAATTTCATCATCGCCGTGCGACCAGCCCAGCCGCAGCAGATAATTGCGTAGCGCTTCGGGCAGGTAGCCCATCTTCTGATATTCCTCAACGCCGAGTGCACCGTGGCGTTTGGAGAGTTTGGCGCCGTCGGCACCGTGAATCAGCGGGATATGCGCGAAGACAGGGCGGTCCCAGCCCATGGTATCAAACAGGCAGCATTGGCGGAATGCATTGTTCAGATGATCATCACCGCGGATGATGTGGGTGATGCCCATATCGTGATCATCGACGACGACGGCGAGCATATAGGTCGGCGTACCGTCGGCGCGCAGCAGAATAAAATCGTCGAGCTGATTGGCGCTGACTTCGACACGTCCCTGCACCACATCGTCGATGGTGATGCTGCCGTTAAGCGGCGCCTTGATGCGAATGACCGGATCGATGCCTGCGGGCGCATCGGCCGGATCACGATCCCGCCAGCGTTTGTCATAGGCGACACCGCGGCCTTCGGCCTTGGCCTGCTCGCGCATTTCGGCCAGTTCCTCCGGTGTGCAATAACATTGATACGCCTTGCCTTCAGCGAGCAGTTGCTGTGCTACTTCGACATGGCGGTTCATGTGCTCAGATTGATATACGACCTCTCCGTCATGGTCCAATCCCAGCCATGCCAGCCCGTCAAGAATCGCCTGTTTCGCTTCCCCGGTCGAACGGGCCTTGTCGGTATCTTCAATGCGCAGCAGATAGCGTCCGTCATTTGCCCGCGCAAACAGATAATTGAACAATGCTGTGCGCGCGCCGCCGATATGCAGAAAGCCGGTGGGTGAGGGGGCGAAACGGGTGATGACGCTCATGCTGGCATTCCTTGTGTTTGTCTTTATGCTGTCGGCTGGAGGTATAGTCATTCATGCGCGCAAAGCCAACCGATTTTCTCTCATCGTTGCGTCACTGGCTGATGGAAGAACGTGAGCGCTGGATTCTATGGCTGCCGGTGCTGCTGGCGGCGGGCATCGGCCTGTATTTCTCCTTGCCTGCCGAACCACCGGCCTATCACCTGTTCGTGACGGGCAGTCTGATTCCGCCACTCATCTGGACGATCAGACGGGGAACGGCGTGGTGGGTACCTGTTGCCATGCTGTGTTGCGTGGCGTGTGGTTTTGCCGTTGCCAAATTCCATACCGACCGGCAGCAGATGGTCATGTTGTCGGAAGAACTGTCGATTCGCGAACTGACCGGCCGTGTGCGCGAGATCAACGTCATTCCCAAGGGCATCCGCCTGACGCTGGAGGTGCTGTCGATCGAGGACATGTCAGTGCAGGACATGCCCACACGGGTACGGGTGAAAGTGCGCGGTGAAAATCCGCAGGTGATGACGGGAGATACCGTCTGGCTGCGCGCCGGGCTGTTGCCGCCGACCGGTCCGGTCATTCCCGGCGGGTTCGATTTTGCCCGCTTCTTTTATTTTCGCGATATTGCCGCGGTAGGTTACGGCCTGCCGCCGGTGAATGTGCTCGACCATGCCGAACGTCAAGGTTTTCACGAAAGGCTGACAGCATGGCGCAAATCGCTGTCCGATCATGTGCGCGAGCGGGTCGGTCTGCCGGAGGGCGCAGTGGCAGCCGCGTTGATGACCGGTGACCGTGCCGCGATACCGCAGGCGGTCAATGATGCGATGCGCCAGACCAACCTGTCGCATATCCTGGCGATTTCCGGCATGCATATGGCGATGGTCACCGGCATTGTGTTTTTCAGCATCCGCTATGGGCTGTTGTGGATTCCGCCTCTGGCGCAGGGCAAACACAATAAGAAAATCGCGGCGATAGTGGCACTTGTTGCCGGTGCGGGCTATTTGCTGCTCTCCGGTTTTCCGCTCTCGGCGGTGCGTGCCTTCATCATGGTCGCGTTTTTGCTCTCGGCGATATTGCTCAACCGCGAAGTGACGCCGATGCGCTCGCTGGCGATGGCGGCGACGGTCATGCTGCTGTATGATCCGTCCAATCTGCTCGAACCAGGGTTTCAGCTGTCCTTCATGGCGACGATGGCGTTGATCGCCTTTTACGAAAGCACGCGCTTCTGGTGGCAGGGGCAGCTGATAAGCCGTGCATGGTTGCGCAAGGTTCCTGCCTATTTCGCTGCGGTGATGATGACGACGCTGATCGCCGAACTCGCTACCACGCCGCTGATTCTCTATCACTTCAACCTGCTGTCCTTTTACGGATTGCTGGCGAATCTGCTGGTAATGCCGCTGGTGAGTTTTCTCATCATGCCGGGGATTGTGCTGGCCTATCTGCTGATGCCGTTCGGACTCGACTTCCTGCCGCTCACAGTGGTTGGTGTGGGTATCGGCTGGATGATCGCCATTGCCGACTGGGTGCATCGTCTGCCCTATGCCAGCATGATGCTGTCGTCGATGCCGTGGTGGGGCATGGTGATAGCGGCACTGGGCATGCTCTGGTTGTGCCTGTGGATGACGCCGGTGCGGCGCTGGGGGCTGGCGCTTATCGCGGTTGGTATGGCCAGCATGCTGTTTTACCGCGTGCCGGATGTGCTTATCAGCCACGACGCCAAGCAAATAGCTCTGCGCTGTGCGGATGGGCAGCTCTATCTCGCCAAAGGCCGGGCGCATAGTTTCATCGCCGAGCAATGGGCGAACCAGACCGGTCGCGAGCGGTTACCCTATCTCAAGGATCAACCGGAATGTTACCGTTGCGATGTCATGGGGTGTGTCTATCGCCATGACGGAAAGCGCCTTGCCTTGCCGGAGGATATTGCGGCCATAGAGGAGGATTGCCGGATGAGTGACATGGTGATTTCGCCCTTTTATGTCGATGAACGCCGGTGTGATAGTCCGGAACGGGTGATTGATCGCGATGATTTGGAAAGATTCGGGTCTCATTGGCTGTTTTTTGACAAAAATCGTCAAAAAACAGGAAATACGGCCCACTATCAGGGGCAGCGGCCATGGACCGTCACAAAACCGTAATAAAACGAAAATAATCAGATAGTTGGGTAAATTCAATTATGAAAATACTCAGTAAGAACCTACAGCAAACCATATAAAAGTTAATAAATCGTTAACGAAACTTAAGTTTTTTTGTTGTTTTTCAATGTTTTTTGCCGTTATTGTAACAAAACCTTAACATTTCTCACCTATGCTTGCAGAGTGGTGGTGTATCTGCCACGACGATATTGTATTTGAGGTATGTATTTGTGGCGATAGGTGACGACAGAGAAACAGACAAAGGACGGCTCTATCCGTTAACGGGTGGGGTAGACGGGTTTGACCTTAGCCGCTATGGCCCGGGTGGGGCTATTCGCGACCTGCAACATGGTAGCTTAGGCGTGCCTGCTGAAGGGCTGATTGCTCGGATTGTTGAACAAGAAGTTGCAAAAGCATTGGCGGCAGAGCGTGAGAATGCTGTTGGAGAAGCCTCGCGTAATGATGCGCTTCGGGAGCAAGTGTTTGGTGGGATTAGAAGAGAGTTGCAGCCATTATTCTCTGTAAAAGATGACGCAGGAGAAGACGGGGAGAAAGCCGAAGAGAATATTAGAGCAGAACTGAAAAAGGTTGTGGATACTCTGCAAGAGAAAATTCAGTATGTGAAATCGCAAATGGAGAGAAATCCCCCGCTCACGCATGAATTGACAGGTGTGCTTGAGGAGTTGGAGGATCTTAAATCGACCATTGAGAATAGCATGGAACAAATTATTCATCAGGTTAAGAATGGACATTACCCAAGCGTTGAAGCAGCCATCTCAGCTTATAGCGCGTCGGTTCAGACCGCGGTTCAGTCGGCGATTTCCTACGCTTCTACCGAGGTGGGTGTGGCACTGGGTGAATATAGCGCTGAGAAGCTTGAGGAAGTCCTGACCTCTTCTGAGGCACTGCCGGGCCGGTCATTTGGTAACACCATCGCCCGCGAGGATAATCACCGGCATGTGATGCATGCGATCGATAACTGGATGCGTAGAGGGGATCAACAGAGTGCCGATAAATTCCTTGGACGATTCTACGACGATGATTCTACGACAGTAGGACAACGCGATAAGGTATTTGAACGGGCAGCAGATAAGGATAAAACGCCGATCGATCCATTCCATAGCTGGCACGCAGCTATCAATAACACTAATGAGAAAAGCTGGAATGCGCATGTTAAATATGAAACTGAGGAAGGTAATGTAGAGGTTATTAGAGATAATTACCTTCGATTGGTAGACCTGAAAGAATCAGGATTGACTCCGGAGAAAGCCAAAGAGCGGGTTGATGTTTTTGACGGACGCATGAAGCGTTACGAGCAGGGAGATGTAAAGGCGGCTATCAAGCTCAATGATAGAATTATCACGCCTGATATAGTGCATAACGGAGCGCTCAACATCTATAAATTTAAAGGTCGTGAACGTGGTGATGAGCATGTGAGTAATTGGAGTAAAGTAGAGCTTCAGGGAGCTGTGGAGAAAGGGCTTATTACGCAAGAGCAGGCTGATAAATACCGTGAGGCGATAGCTCGAATAAAAGAACTTAGCCGTGATGGCAAAGGGGCTGCGACGTCAGAAGATGCAGCGGAAATTCGCAGGATACGGCAGAGTGATGATTTCAAGGCGGTTCAAGAAGCCCAGGATCGGAACCCAAGTGGCAATGATGGTAAAAATGCCCAAGGACGCCTTGCGGCGGTATTTATTGATGGTGGAATGGATCCGGATAAAGCTTGGGAGCTTGCTAAGGCTATGCCGCGATCTCAAGTTATGGAAGAACTGCTCAAACGAGGAAAAGGTGTTGAGTCTAGGATGTTGAATTTAGGCGATGAAAAGGAAGTTGAGGCAGCGCAGACTAGGCGGGAACAAGGCCAGGCAATATTGGGTGAGGTATTGTCGCCGGACGGAGAATATAGCGATCTTGGTCGATTATATAAGGACTATGCACAGGCTAGTCCTGGCTATCAAAAAGAAGTGGGCGAGACCGCATCGTTACGCCTGAAAGGCGTTGGCATTGATCCGGCGATTCTGCAACAGCTGGCAAACGATCCGAAAAAATCACCCATGACAGCAGAAAGCATAGAGGCAGGCAGGAAGCGTTACGATCAGTTGCAAAAGATGATTGATATTGGTGGCAAACTGACTCCAGAACAAGAAAAAGAGTACGCAAGGCTTACCCAGCAATCTGTGGCGATGGATGTCATGCGCAATAGCGTCCTGAACCACAACGGAGATGTGGCCAGGATGATTCAGGAAATGCATGCCACTCTTCCGCCGGAGGAACGTGCATCGTATGATGTAAAGAAACTTCAGACACAGGTAGATAAATTATTGAAAGAGTCACCTGCCATAAAAACGATGATAGAGCAGGAACTGGCGACGAGAAACGAGTTCAGGGAGATGATTGCGAATGATGGGAAGGCAACGCTTGCTGCTCTCAGACATAATTCTGACCTTCGTGGGAAATATGGTTTAACTGCAGCGCAATTAGATGCGCTGGAAAAAGCGCATGCGCAAGGAATGACGGGACAGGAACTTGCTGACTATATGTATTGGGAAGTGAGAAATGATGTCAATACACAAAACCGTCGGGTCTTAGAGGAGCTCCAGGAAGCGAGTGCAGGTGATAAGGCAACCAGTGAGATAGGTACGAAAGTCGGTAATACAGTCGAGGGTATTGTCGGTAAAGATATGGCAGATACATTACGTGGTTCCTGGGCAGGGGATTATTATTATTCGTATCGCTATACCTCGATAAAACGGGAATTGGAAAATCCGGATCTGACTGCAGATCAGCGTCAGAAACTGGAAGCCGGGATGGAGCTCATTAAGACGCGCGCTCAGGCTAAGGGAGCAGAAGTCAGCGAGTTGGGCAGCTTTACGTACGGCACGGTTGGTGCATTCGTTGCCGGTGCCAAAAAAGCGGCTGATTGGTGGGGTGGAGATAAAGAAAAAACGGCAGGCAAAGACGGAGATAGAAAGCTTGGCGAGGCAGCGCAAGCACTGAAACAGGCGCAGGCAGAGAAGCAGAAAGCAATGGGAGAACTTTTTAATGCAGGTAATGATTACAGCTTACGTGAGGCAGCACTTCAGCGTCTGGAGAAAGCGAATCAACAAATTGCAGAATTATCGCAGGATACCTCGCCCACGGCCATTGCAGATGTAACCCCCACGGTGTCGGCAACGGCACAGCCAGGCAGCCAGGCAGTGGAGAAAACACCTGAGCAGGAAAAGGCAGAGAAAGCCGTTGCTCAAGCGAGAACACCAAAAGAAAAAGCGGAAGCTGAAAAAGCGGCAAAAGCGGCGGCCGGGAAGGTAGTGGCGGATGCAGGAGAAGCAACGAAAGAGACAACGCCAGACGACGAACCAGCCGCGAAAAAAGGTGATGGTAAGAAAGGTGAACCGGCTGCTAAGGCGAAAGAAGGTAAAGATAAAAAAGGCGATGGTAAAGAGACAAAAGTAGCAGATGCGGCACAAGAAGCAGGCAAGAAAGCAAAAGAAGCAGGCGCTGAAGGTGGTGAAAAAGCGGATGCCGGCGAAGAAAAAGCAGCGCCACCACCAAAAGAACCCAAGCCCAATGATGAGGAGAAGGCACCCAGCAAGTAAGCCTGATCCTTGCAATCTCTGCCATTTTCCGGCATA
Organism: Rickettsiales bacterium; assembly: GCA_028281385.1. Lineage (GTDB taxonomy): Bacteria > Pseudomonadota > Alphaproteobacteria > Rickettsiales > UBA3002 > JANQJY01. The sequence continues at coordinate 29,939 of JANQJY010000077.1, forward strand.
CCCCACCTTATGACCATGACCTTACAGCAAGACGGTGCGAGCGAGATTGTCAAACATGTCGACCTTGCAGTGCCGGGAGGGAATCATCACAAGGTGCTGATGCATAGCTGCTGCGCACCCTGTGCCGGTGAACTGATGGAACAGATGCTCGCCAACGGTATCGATCTGACGATCTTTTTTTACAATCCCAATATTCATCCGCTCAAGGAATATACCATCCGCAAGGAAGAGAATATCCGCTTTGCCGAGAAAATGGGCATTCCTTTTATCGATGCCGATTATGATGTGCAGCACTGGTTTGCCCGTGCTAAAGGCATGGAGCATGAGCCCGAGCGCGGGGTGCGTTGTACCATGTGTTTTGATATGCGCTTTGAACGTACTGCGCTGTATGCACATGAGCATGGCTTCCCGGTGATTACTTCATCATTGGGAATTTCGCGCTGGAAGAATATGGAGCAGATTAATGATTGCGGCGTGCGGGCGGCATCGTATTATGACGGTGTCGACTACTGGACCTATAACTGGCGCAAGCAGGGCGGTGGTGCGCGCATGTATGAGATTGCCAAGCGCGAAGCCTTTTATGCCCAGCAATATTGCGGATGCATTTATTCACTGCGTGACAGCAATACGTGGCGCGAATCGCAGGGCCGCGAAAAAATTGCTATCGGCGAAACCTGGTATGAGCAGAAGTTGAAAGATGCGGCGGCCTAGACTGTAAGCGTGAACCTCTCGGCACCAGGGTTTGGAACGGTGGAAAATTAGAATATTCCAACGTTCCAATGTTCTTTTATCCGCTTGCATACTTGCCTGTGATAGCCTATAGTTGCCGCAGATCAGAGCAATACTGATTCGGGGATTCAAAAACCTCTGACTTAACGGCGGCTGATATCGGCCGTGATGATATCGCTTCCTGCCTTAGGGCCGGGAGGCGGTAATATATGTCCAGGCCTTGGACGCTTGCGTCTCGCGGCTAAAAATTGCCGCGCGTGTTTTCCGTTAGGTCCACGTTTTTGACTCCCGGCTACCAGTCGCATGATTGGTAGCACCTGCCCTATGTCGGGAGGGGACGTGAATAGAAGACTCACTTTGAGAAATAGCGTCCTGAACGCAAAAATAAGCCAGAGCCTCCCGGCACCATGTTTTGGAATGGTGGAACAGTGGTGGTGGCCCGGATTACGGGAATATGTGACCGCAGATCATCCCCGCGAAGGTGGCTAGGGGGATTCTCGTTGATCGAACTTTCTACGTTTTAGTTCCCGGCTGTTTTAAGCAGAAGATACACAACGCCCTTTCGTTAAAGCGCACTTTTTACTGCTGCTTCAAATTCTTCTTTCATGGTCAGGCCGGGCAGTTGGGTGGTCAGTGTGCCGTCGGCTTTGAAGAGGGCAGTATAGGGAATGCTGCCGCTGAAATGACCGCCCGCTTCCTGTAGCATGACCATATAGGCGGTGCTGCCCGTCTTTGGCGCGATATAGGGGGTAAATGGCAGGGGCTGCGGTTTTTTCGCGAGAAAAGAGGACAGCGTATCCGCTTCCTGATCAATCGACAGGGCCACCACATTTATTTTTGAGCCATAGCGTTTGATAATATCGGTTACGACTGGGAACTGCTGGCGGCAATAAGGGCACCAGGTGGCATAGATGAACAGCAGGGTCGGTTTGCCGTTGGCGTGAAAGCGTTTGGAGAAGTCTCTGGCGGATAGTGTGGTCACCTTGATATTGGCCAGCGCGCTGGCATCGGAAACCACCGGTTCGCCCGACTGGCCGGTATAGTCATTCACCCGCCCCAGCGCGGTATAGAGCAGGACCATGATCGTCGCGGCGACAAAGAATTTAGTGGCGGAAGGCGGTTTGATATTGTCTGTCATGGGCTAAGTGTAGCAACTCTCGCTTGTCATGACCAGCAGAATGGAGTAGCACACCCATCAAATGTCGTTCCCGCGACTTGTCTCGCCAAAGCAAAGCGACGGCGGAAAGCGGGAATCTTTTTAATGATTAATCATGCTGCGGTATGTGGCACGATATCCCGGCCTGTGCCGGGATGACGGGTAAATGAGATGGTCAACAAAGTCGTACTCGCCTATTCCGGCGGATTGGATACCTCCATCATTCTCAGGTGGTTGCAGGAGACCTATGGCTGTGAGGTTGTCACCTTCACCGCCGATATCGGCCAGGGCGAAGAGTTGGAGCCGGCGCGTGAAAAAGCCGAGTTGATGGGAATCAGGGATATTTATATCGATGATCTGAAAGAAGAATTCATATCCGATTATGTGTTTCCGATGTTTCGCGCCAATGCACTGTATGAGGGAATTTATCTGCTCGGTACCTCGATTGCGCGGCCGCTGATTGCCAAACGCCAGATCGAGATTGCACGTGAAACCGGTGCTGATGCCGTCTGTCACGGTGCGACCGGCAAGGGCAATGATCAGGTGCGCTTTGAGTTGGGTTATTATGCGCTCGAGCCGCATATCACGGTGATTGCGCCCTGGCGTGAGTGGGATCTGAATTCGCGTAGTAAGTTGATTGAGTATGCCCAGGCGCATCAAATCCCCGTGCCCAAGGACAAGCATGGCGAAGCGCCGTATTCGATGGATGCGAATCTGCTACATGTCTCCTATGAAGGCAAGGCGCTGGAAGACCCATGGCAACCCTATGAAGACGAATCGATGTTCCGTATGACGGTCTCGCCCGAAGCCGCGCCGGAGGAAGCAGAAATCATCGGGATTGAATTTGAACAGGGTGACGCGGTGGCGGTCAATGGTGAGGCATTGTCACCGGCCAATCTGCTGGCGAAACTCAATGAACTTGGCGGCAAGCACGGCATTGGCCGTATCGATATCGTTGAGAATCGTTATGTCGGTATGAAGTCACGCGGCGTGTATGAAACGCCGGGCGGGACGATTCTGCTCGCCGCGCATCGCGGGATTGAGTCGATCACGCTCGATCGCGGGGCGGCACATCTGAAAGACGAGTTGATGCCGCGTTATGCCGAGCTGATCTATAATGGCTACTGGTTCTCGCCCGAGCGTGAGGCGTTGCAGGCGCTGATCGACAAGACACAGCAACATGTCAGCGGCACGGTCAGGCTCAAGCTGTATAAGGGCACTGCGATGGTGATCGGCCGCAAATCACCCAACAGTCTGTATTCCGAAGAACATGTCACTTTTGAAGAGGACGAGGTCTATAACCAGCGCGACGCCGAAGGCTTCATCAAGCTCAGTGCGTTGCGTCTGCGTCTGGGGCGTCGTTAGTGGACGATGATTGTGCGGTCAGGCCGTCAACGAATTGTTTGACCTGATCCAATGCCTCCCGCCGCATGAGATTGTTATGCCCGGCATCATCCGATATCCATAATGTCTTTGGTTCGTTGGCCTTGTCGAAGAGTTTCTGGCCGAATTTCAGGGGAATGATCTTATCCTGCCTGCCATGCAGCATGAGGATGGGGGCGGATAGTGTGCCGATGTGATCGATAGCATTATAGTCATCCAGTATAGCGTAGCGGGCAAAAGGGAAAAACCAGTAACTGCTGGCGGCGACGTCGCTTATCTTAGTATAGGGGCTTTCCAGAATAAATGCGCGCGGTGGATGCTTGACGGCGGTTTCAACCGCAATACCGACGCCGAGCGATTCGCCGTAAAAAATGATATCTTCAAGCGAAATGCCGCGGTTTGTGAGAAAGGTGACGCTGGCTTCGGCGTCTTTCAACAACCCGTCTTTGCTGGGCTTTCCCGCATTACCGCCATAGCCGCGATAATCGAAGGCCAGCATACCATAGCCCTGATCCAGCAGATAGCGCATCTTGTCATCGCGGTAGCCGATATGCCCGCCATTGCCGTGAAATAAAACCAGGGTAGGGTGATGCTCCGCCGCGTCTTTATACCAGGCATTCAGTGCAATACCGTCAGCAGTATGCAGCGTGACCACTTCCATATCGCTGACGGAAGAGGACATAATGTCCGGGCGGGAGCTATCCGGAAAATAAAGCAGGCTGCGCTGAAATAAGATGGCCGCCAGTGCGAACACCACATAGGAAACAATAAAAGCAGTCGGCATTTTCACACTATTCATTCCTGTTCGCAATAATGTAGAACAATGGGCAAAATGACGCTACTACTTTACGTGTGGTACATGAACGGGCAGACAACATATGACACAGCTGACGCAACCGCAGGCGCAGACATGGCTGATGATTGCCACAGCAGTCTATAGTATTGCCTATGTGGTGGCGTTTTCCATGGATGCGGCACAGGGAGACCATCCTGTTGGCGGAGACTTCGGTGTTTTCTGGAATACATCGCGTGATCTTCATGTCGGTTCGGCGGTTGCTATTTATGACAGCCGGGTGGAGAGCATGCACCGAATCCTGTATAAGGGGGAGCTGATCTTCGAGAATGACGGGCCGTTTCCCTATCCGCCGCATTTTCTGTTGTTCCTCTGGCCGCTGGCCTTTTTGAATTTTTATCTGGCCTATGCGATATGGATCGGCATGGGGTTTGCCGGATTCCTGTGGGTGATGACGCGGCCGGGATTGACGGCACAGTATCCGGCAGTGAAGGAATGGGCCGGGCGGTATTACCCGGCCATCATTGCCACTTCGCTGTTTTCACTGGTGAATCTGATCGCCGGACAGACCGGCTTTTTCGTAGCGATCCTGTTTCTGGCAGGTTGGTTTGGGCGAAAGTCACATCCCGTTCTGGCGGGCATATGCTTTGGTCTGCTGACCTTCAAACCGCATGTCGGGCTGTTGATTCCCATCATCCTGCTGCTGGAAAGAAACTGGCGCTGTATCGGGTCCGCCGCGCTGACAGCGGGAGCATTGGCGTTCATCACGACGCTGTGTTTCGGTGTCGATATCTGGCAGCATTTTCTGGATCACAATCGCGTCTTTCTGGAGTTCATCCATATGAGCATCCCCCATTACCTGTTGAATGGGATGTTCAGCGTGTTTTACAGCGCTTATTATACCGGATTCTCCGAAAGTGTGGCCTATGCGGCGCAGTTGGTGGCATCGCTGGCAGTGATTGCAGTGATTCTGCGTTACTACACCCGCATTCAGGAGGAATCCTGGCGCGCGGCGCTGGTGCTGCTGGGCAGTGCGGTGCTTTCACCCTACAGCCTGACGCATGATATCGCGATCTGGTTGCCGGTATGGTTCATGCTCGCGAATGCGTTCCTAACTTACCGGAAAAGCTGGATATTCCTGGTAATGGCGTTATTGGGTTTCATGCCGCTTCTGGTGCGCGGGATGAATAATCTGGGCCTGCCGGTCTCGCCATTGCTGGTGATATTATTTATTGCCACCATCATTTATCTGGGGATGCAAGCCAAAAATCGCCCGGTTTCCCTTTCAAATAGATAAAATTCGAGCAAACCTTAATAAAATTGTAACATTTCTCTTTTATGCTGAAAGGTAAGGAAAAATTTATGGCGACGAATCCAAAAGAGATATCTGAACACAGCGTTAGTGGTCTGCCGAAAGAAGTAGAAGGGGCTGTTTCACGAATTGTGGCAAACATGGTGGCATCTGGCATGTCGCGTGAGGAAATTTCGCAGGCGGTTATGCAGGCCGTGGGTGGTAGTGTACCCCATTTGGATATTTCCCAGCTGGAACAGGAAATTCTGGCGGAGGCGGATAAGGTATATGAATCCAATGCGCCGATACAGGCCTTAGGTAGTGCTTTGGCGGGATTAAGTGATGCGGTATCCGATCTGTCGGACGCTATTTCCCTTGATTCGCTTGGCAAACTGGACACTATGTCACCTGGTGCTAAGCATGAAAGCCGGGAAGTAGGCGGAGACCTTGTCAAAGCAGGTGCAGCCTTTGCCGGCTTGTCTGATCTGAAAGAGCAACAAGAGCGCGGACCTGATCGCACGCCTGCTCACACATTACCAGACAGAAGTGCTGGTATAAATCTGAATGCATAGTTATTTGATTTCTTTTTCCTACCCGGTATGTGAATAACTCCCCGCAAGCCCTTGTCTGTGGGCGGATTCGCTGCTAAATCTCCGAGGTTAGGTTAATATCGTCATTCCGGACAAGTGATCTTTGATCACGCGATCCGGAATCTCAGCCCACTTGCCGTGCGGGTGGAGGTCCCTGATCTAACTACAGCCTGCGAAATGCTGATGCATTTCGGGCTTCGTAACGTCGGGGATGACGAATCAAAAAGAGAATATGGAGACACCCATGGCAGAAGCCGCACAGATTTTACCGATCGCCATTGAAGATGAGATGAAGAAATCCTATCTCGATTATGCGATGAGCGTGATCGTTTCCCGCGCGATTCCCGATGTGTGCGACGGGCTCAAGCCGGTGCACCGGCGCATTCTGTACGGCATGCTCGAACTCGGGGTCGATTATAATAAGCCCTATAAGAAATCGGCGCGGATTGTCGGGGATGTCATGGGTAAATATCACCCGCATGGCGACAGCGCGATTTATGACGCGCTGGTGCGCATGGCGCAGGATTTCTCGATGTCGCTGCCGCTGGTCGACGGGCAGGGTAATTTCGGCTCGATGGATGGTGATAACGCGGCGGCGATGCGTTATACCGAAGCGCGGCTGGCCAAGGTTTCTCATGAACTGCTGAACGATATTGACAAGGATACCGTCGATTTTCAGGAGAATTATGACGGCTCGGAAAAAGAGCCGCGGGTGTTGCCGGCGAAATTTCCCAACCTGCTGGTCAATGGCGCGGGCGGGATTGCCGTGGGTATGGCGACCAATATTCCGCCGCATAATCTGGGCGAGGTGTGTGATGCGGCCTGTATGCTGATTGATAATCCCGATGCGTCGGTCGACGAATTAATGACGGTCTGCCCGGGACCGGATTTCCCCACCGGCGGTGTGATTCTCGGCCGTGCCGGATCGCACAGCGCCATGCATAGCGGGCGCGGCTCGGTGGTGATTCGCGGGCGCACCGAGATCGAAACCAATGCCCAGGGCCGCGAAGCGATTATCGTGACCGAGGTGCCCTATCAGGTGAACAAGGCGCGGCTGGTCGAGAAAATTGCCGAGCTGGTGCGCGAGAAAAAGATCGAAGGCATTTCCGACCTGCGCGACGAGTCCGATAAATCCGGCGTGCGCGTGGTCGTCGAAGTCAAGCGCGATGCGGTGGCCGATGTCGTGCTGAACCAGCTCTATATGTACACGCCGTTGCGCACCAGTTTCGGCGTTAACATGCTGGCGCTGAATGGCGGGCGTCCGCAACTGATGAACCTCAAGCAGGTGCTCGAAGCCTTCATCCATTTCCGCGAAGAGGTGATTACGCGGCGTACTGCCTTCCTGCTGGGCAAGGCGCGGGACCGTGCGCATGTGCTGATCGGTCTGGCGATTGCCGTGGCGAATATCGATGAAGTGATCGCGGTGATTCGCGGCTCGAAAGATCCGGTGATAGCGCGCGAGGAGTTGATGTCGCGTAGCTGGGAAGCGGCCGATGTCATTCCGCTGCTGGAGTTGGTCGATGATCAGGGTAATGTCGTCAAGGACGGTAAGATTTCCTTCACCGAAGCGCAGGCGAAGGCGATTCTGGAATTGCGTTTGCAACGGCTGACCGGACTGGAGCAGGAAAAGATCAACGGCGAACTTGAAGAGCTGGCGGTGGACATTAAGGAGTATCTGTCGATCCTCGGTGACCGTCACAAGCTGTATGGCATCATGCGCGATGAACTGGTGGTGATCCGTGATGAATTCGCCGTGCCGCGCCGCACCGATATTGAAGAGTCGGAATTCGAAGCCGATATGGAAGATTTGATCCAGCGTGAGGATATGGTGGTGACGGTGACGCAGGGCGGCTATATCAAGCGTGTGCCGCTCGATGCCTACCGTGCGCAGCGCCGCGGTGGCAAGGGCCGCAAGGGTATGGCGACGCGCGATGAGGATATCACGACTGAGTTGTTCGTTGCCAATACGCATACGCCGGTGCTGTTCTTCTCTTCGACCGGCAAGGTCTATAAGAAGAAAATCTATCACCTGCCGCTGGGTGAACCGCAGGCGCGCGGAAAGGCGCTGGTCAACATCTTCCCGCTCGGGGAAGGTGAGACCATCGAAACCTTCATGCCACTGCCCGAAGATGAAGATCTGTGGGACAAAATGTCGCTGATGTTTGCCACGGCGAAGGGCAATGTCCGCCGCTCCGATCTGTCGGATTTCCATCATGTGATGAAGAACGGCAAAATCGCCATGCGGCTGGAGGAAGGCGACAGCCTAGTCGGCGTCAAGGTGTGTGATGATGCCAATCATATTCTGTTGGCGGCGAAGTCGGGGAAATGCCTGCGTTTCCCAGTGGAAGGGCTGCGCATTATCAAATCGCGCACCTCGAATGGCGTGCGCGGCATGAAGCTGGCCGAAGGCGATGAAGTGGTGTCGATGTCAGTACTGCATGCGTCGGATGCGATGACCGAAGAGCGCGATCAGTATATCAAGCTTGCCAAGGCCAAACGTGCGGCAGAAGGAACGGCGGATGACGAGTTGGATGAAAGCGTTGATCTGTCGGATGTCACCATGAGTGAGGAGCGCTTTGCCGAATTGGCAGAGAAGGAACAGTTCATTTTGACGATGACGGAAAACGGTTATGGCAAGCGCAGTTCGTCCTATGAATACCGCACGACTAATCGTGGCGGTTCGGGTATTGTCAATATTGTCACTTCCAAACGCAATGGGCCGGTGGTTGCCTCAATGCCGATCGAAGAAGGTGATCAGCTGATGTTGATGACCGATCAGGGCAAACTAATCCGCTGCCCGGTGCATGACATACGCATTGCCGGACGCGCGACACAAGGTGTGACGATTTTCAAAGTTGACAATAAGGAGAAAGTCATGTCGGCGGTGCGCATCAACGAATCGATGGTCGGCGGCGAAGAAGAGGATGAAGATGAAACCGAGGGATGAGAAGAAGGGTAGATTTATCGGTTGGCGGCTAGTGAGTAGCTGTCGCGAGGAGATGTATCAAGATCGACAACGTAATCAAGGGCGATACATAAGTCCGGTTAACACTGTCTTAGACTGCGCCGCCGCTTCTCGGCTCATCTCGTAGAAACAACGTTATCAATTCCTAACCGACAACGAAAATTGATTCATTCTCAGTGGGATGATTGTCGTAAAGTTGTGTCTTTCTGAAGCAATCTTATGTGAGCTTCCTTTCTTTTTTTGACAAGCATTGGTTCTTCAATACGGTTTATGCTTGTTAAAGAACGAATGTTTTTATCGTAGTCATCAATCAGGGAGGGGAGAAATCATGAAGAAGTTATTATCTGTCAGCTTATGCCTTTTGGCTTTGGCTGCAAGCGCCTGTACATCCAAAGGCTTGGAAATGCAGGTCTCTGTTAAAGATAAAACAACGGGTGGTGTCGAGAAGCATAATGTTGCGGCAGGTAGCAACGGTATAACTAAATCCTATGGCTCTGCGAATTATGAAGTCACTGTCACTGCTAATGCTCATGAGAAAAATGGTGAAATCAGCAACCTGAGTATTACCTCAGATGGTACAAGGTTTCAGGGCAATAATGGTGCGACGCTTACGGCATCCATTCCTGCCAATAATTTGCGTGATACTGCTATCGTAGCGGATAAGGTAACAGATCCTAAAGGAGGTGATACCTTTGCCTTTTATGCGCAAGCCACCAACTCAAAAACAACACTGAACACGCCGGGTGTAAAGCTTAATTTCTGGAAAGAAACTGATCTTATACTTTCATGGAGTACAGGAGCGGATACCAGCGGCTTTCCGGATTTTGGAGAGGTTGGGACCTATAATGGTCGCTGGATACAAGAGGTAAATAGATTTAGAGATAAAAAAGTTGTGCGCGTTCTCAACCCCTATAGCGTGCCCATTATGGTTAAGCACTGGCTTCCTGACTCAGCAGGACAGGCAAGAAACCCTGTGGAAGTGAGGATACCACCAAAAGGGAGTACAACACGCTTTAATGACCGCCCTGTAAGCGGTGTATGGCGTGTCGTTCGGGTTACGGTTGAGAATGATCCCGCAGAAGATAGCATTCAGCAAAGCCGGTTAATTGATGAAGCCAGGGCCAGATCGAGAACCAGTGATCGTGTCAGGGTACCGAAATTATTGTTACCAGTTCGTTGTGTGGAGAAATAACGGGCAACGGACAACCGATTTATCCTCAACCATCCCGGTTTTCATGAAATTGTCATAAAGCTGTCATCTGAATTTCCTGCCTTTTCGCTATTCTGAAGGGGTGAGTGAGGAAAAATACAGTTTTCATAAGCCGCATATCGACCATGCAACGCAAATTGTCGAAGTGCCTATTGATGGCACGCCCGACGAACAGACGCGTTTGGCTGTCAGAAAGATCAATCAGGCCTTTATTGGCGCAAAACTGAGTTATGATGAACTGATTGAATCGATGCAGCGCGAGCCGCTGGCAGCAGCCATAAAGACAGCGCCGAAAATGCCGCATCCGTTTCATCCGGATTCGGGACAGGAAAGATATAATAGTTGGCAATGGTTTCAGGATTATGTCGGCAATTATGTGCTCTATGCGCATTCGGGCTTTCCGGATCTGATGCTGGCGAAAATGGCGCCGCAGATTTCTGAGCGTATTAAATCCCGCAAGGAGGAATTTGATGCGGTGGAAACTTTGTTGAATGATGCGGCTACCCGCTGTGAAAGCGATGTCTGCAGACAGACGGTCAGGCAGGGAAAAACCAAACTGAAAGCGTTTCGCACCCAGGTGGCGGTGCTGGAGCGTACGCTGGATACTGTATCCGTCCCTGTGGCAGAAGAGCAAAACGAACGGCTTGACGCATGATCTGGAACCTGTCTAAATCTTAATCATGGCGACACGTATAGGCATTTACCCCGGCACCTTTGATCCGATCACTATCGGGCATATGGATATTATCCGCCGTGCGCTGCATGTAGTGGACCGATTGGTGATCGGGGTAGCCGAAGATTCCGGCAAGCAGCCGATATTCGATATAGAGCAGCGCACCGAACTGATACGGTATGATATCGACACGGCGTTGAATGGCGAGAAAATGCGTATCGAAGTCAAACCCTTCTCGGGGTTGTTGGTGAATTTTGCCAGAGAAAATGGGGCGACGCTGTTGATTCGCGGTCTGCGCGCAGTGTCCGACTATGAATATGAATTTCAGATGGCCTGTATGAATAACAAGCTCGCGCCGGAGATCGAAACCGTGTTCCTGACGGCCTCGGAATCGACGCACTTCATTTCCTCGCGTTTTGTCAAACAGATTGCCCGGCTCGAGGGCGATGTGTCGCAGATGGTGTCGGAGAACACAGCCAAGGCATTGAAAGACTATTTTTCCGGATAATCTTTCCCACAATTGCGTTTAAGAATGACTTGCAGTCGTGATCATGTTGTGCCATAATTTAAGAGTGATTCGCAATCACAATCGGAGACAAGAAAAATCGAAGGTAAGAAAAAAGCATGTATGTTTGTGTCTGCAATGGCCTGAAAGAAAAGGACGTAGTCCAGGCGTTGCGCTCTGAGGGCTGCAGTGCAGACAATGTGCATGATAATCTGGGATGCCGGGTCAGCTGCGGTAACTGTCTTGAGTATATTGAAAACTGCCTCGAGCCGGTGTGCGATCAATCCTCTGCCGGATTTATGTCGTCGCGCACGTTGCATGAGTCGGCGAAAGATTAATAAAAGGATTAATGTGATACTGCGAGTGAGTTGCACGTTTTTCGCTTGAATTCAGCTTGCCTCCTCTCCATTATCCGAGTCATTTGGTAAACTATTTGGAGAGAGTGATGGCCGGAACCAAAGATGTCATTAAACACCTTAACATCATTTTGAAAAATGAGCTGACGGCGATTAACCAGTATTTTCTGCATTCGCGCATGCTCAATGACATGGGCGTGAAGAAGCTGAGCGAGAAGGAATATGAAGAATCCATCGATGAGATGAAACATGCTGACAAGCTGATTGAGCGGATTCTGTTTCTCGAGGGGCTGCCGAATCTACAGGAATTAGGCCGGTTGATGATTGGTGAGAATCCAAAGGAAATGCTCGAATGCGACCTGAAGATGGAGGAAGTGAACCATAAGGATCTGCAGGCAGCGCATCAGGTTTGTCTGGATGCGAAAGATCCGGTCTCGGAAGTGCTGGTGAAGGAGATTATGGCATCCGAGGAAGAGCATATCGACTGGCTGCAGCAGCAGCTCAAGCTGATCGAGATGATGGGCATCGAAGCCTATCTGCAGACACAGGTGTGATACTTCTAATTGCTTGACTTACACCTGTCGCCCATTAGTTTCAGGCAGATGATTTATAGGAGTCGTGCTTATGAAAATTGTTATTGCCTTATTCACCCTGTTATTTGGAGTAGCCACCATGTCTGATGATACGAGAGCGGAGGAGTCTGCGGGACTGGATCCTGAAAATACCTTATATATGGAACTGAAAGACGGTCGGGTGGTGATTCAACTGCGTCCGGACCTGGCACCGAACCATGTGGCGCGGATCAAGGAACTGGCACGTGACGGCTTTTATGACGGAATCGTATTTCACCGTGTGATCGATGGTTTCATGGCGCAAACCGGTGATCCGACCGGCACGGGCACTGGTGGGTCCGACAAGCCGGATCTGAAGGCGGAATTTTCCGACGTGCCACATCTGCGTGGCACCCTGTCGATGGCGCGGTCGGGTGATCCCAACAGTGCGAACAGCCAGTTCTTCATCGTATTTGAAAAATCCGACTGGCTCGATGGGCAATATACCGTCTGGGGCCAGGTGGTCGAAGGCATGGAATATGTCGATATGATCCAGAAAGGCGATCCGCAGGATAATGGGGCGGTCGATAATCCGGACAGGATGCTGAGCCTGAAAGTGGCGGCGGATGTGGAAGGATAGGGATTGGGTGTTTAGGCATTAGGGATGAAATTTCCAGTGCCCGTGCCTGATCTCTGATGCCGATATGAAAGTCTCCGACTTTGACTTTGACCTGCCGGAGGAGCTGATCGCGACCGAGCCGGTCACGCCGCGGGATTCGGCGAAGTTATTACAAGTCAGTAAATTCTTTTTTGATTTTACCTTCAAAGACTTGCCTGACCTCCTCAATCCAGGAGATGTGCTAGTATTTAATGATACCAAAGTCATTCCGGCCCGATTGTTTGGAACACGTCGGCGGGCCGGGGCTGTCGATGCAGATATCGAGTTGTTGTTGCATCAGCAGCACAAGCAAGGCTGGACGGTCTTTGCCAAGCCAGGGAAAAAACTTGCTGCCTGTGATCGCATCGAGATTGCCGATGATTTCTCCGCCGTGGTGAAGGACAAATATTCAAATGGCGAAATCTACTTGGAGTTCAATGTAGTAGATCAAGAACTTTATGCAGCACTTCAACAATATGGTCATGTGCCACTACCACCTTATATCAAACGCGAAGATACCGAGTTCGACCGTGCGGACTACCAGACCATCTATGCGCGTGAACCGGGAGCAGTAGCGGCCCCGACCGCCGGATTACATTTCAGTGCCGAGTTGCTGTCACGCCTTCATGAAAAGGGTGTGTTGATGACGTTTGTGACATTGCATGTCGGGGCGGGAACGTTTCAGCCGGTCAAGGTAGAGGACACTGACGAGCATGACATGCACAGCGAATATATTGCGATTTCACAGGAGGCGGCCGAGTTAGTTAATCGTGTGCGCGCAAAAGGCGGCAAGGTGATTGCGGTGGGCACCACCAGCCTGCGTTTGCTGGAAAGCGTGGTGTTTGACGGAGAGCATGTCGAGGCCTTTACCGGTGAAACCGATCTGTTTATCACTCCGGGCTATCAATTTAAAGTGGTGGATCGCCTGATTACCAATTTCCACCTGCCGAAGTCGACCCTGTTCATGCTGGTGGCGGCCTTTTCCGGTCTGGAGCGGATGAAAGCGGCCTATGAGCACGCCAAACGCAACGGCTACCGCTTTTATTCCTATGGCGATGGCTGCTTGCTTGATCGGATGAGTTAATATGGCGCTGAACCATACGCTACATGCCACGGATGGTGCGGCACGTTGTGGCACGCTCAGCACGGCGCATGGCGATATCCGCACGCCGGCCTTCATGCCGGTGGGTACCTGCGGCACCGTCAAGGGCATGACGCCTGAAGCGGTGCGCGATCTTGGGGCGGATATTATTCTCGGCAATACCTATCACCTGATGCTGCGGCCCGGAGCGGAGCGTGTGGCCGAGCAGGGCGGGCTGCATCAATTCATGAACTGGCCGCATCCGATTCTTACCGATTCGGGCGGGTTCCAGGTGATGTCGCTGGCGGAACTCAGGAAGATTACCGAAGAGGGGGTCACTTTCCAGTCGCATATTGATGGCAGTAAACATGCGCTCACGCCGGAACGTGCCATGGAGATTCAGCATTTGCTCGATAGCGATATCAGCATGGTGCTCGATGAATGCACGCCCTTTCCTGCGACGCAGGAAGAGGCGAAGCATTCGATGGAATGTTCGATGCGCTGGGCAGATCGGTGTAAACAGACGTTTAAGGAGCGCGACGGCTACGGTGCTTTTGGCATCGTGCAGGGCTCGGTTTATGAAGAACTACGGCATCAATCGGTTGCGGCACTGACTTCCATCGGCTTTGACGGCTACGCCATCGGCGGGCTGGCGGTTGGCGAAGGGCAGGAGACAATGTTCCGCGTGCTGGACTTTACGATGCCGGCCATGCCGCAGGACGCACCGCGCTATCTGATGGGCGTCGGCAAGCCGGACGATATCCTCGGCGCGGTGGAACGCGGCATCGATATGTTCGACTGTGTGATTCCGACGCGCTCGGGCCGGCTCGGGCGGGCCTATACCTCCATGGGGGAAATCAATATCAAAAATGCGCGTCACCGCGACGATCCGCGCCCGCTCGATCCGCAGACGTCGAGCTATGTTTCGCAGTACAGTCGCGCCTATCTGCATCATCTGTTCAAGGCGGATGAGATGTTAGGCCCCATCCTGTTGACCTGGCACAATCTTACCTATTATCAGCAGCTCATGGCCGGCATTCGTGAGGCGATCAGTGAGGGGCGGTTGGCCGATCATGCCGCAGCGTTGCGCGAAGGCTGGGCAAAGGGCGATATGGTGGCGTTATAGAAGGCAGAATCACCAAAATCATTGACTTGGGAGCCAGAATCCTTAGATTGCAGCATTCGTCCATAAGGAATGATCCCATAGCTCAGTTGGTAGAGCATCTGACTTTTAATCAGAGGGTCGTAGGTTCGAATCCTACTGGGATCGCCATTTTTTCATTGTGATAACTTCCGGGTGTTGCCGTGTGTTGGTACGACAGATGTATGAACACATTAGACCTTGATCGTAAAACAGTCACGCCGGATAGTGCCGATGCGGTAGAAGCATTAAAGCATATTTACCATGCGATGCTGGCAGCAGAGCGTATGATGCGCGAAGCAGAACGCATGCAATGGCAGCATTTCCAGCAACAGATGCGCGAGCATGTCGGGATCGTTAATATCCGGTTTGACCGGGAACCGTATCTGGAGCTGGAAATAGTGCGTTTCCAACTGCCATTGCTGCAACGGCTGGAGCAATTATATGAGCAGGTCGAACGCCGTGCGGGTGAAGCGGTGACGGATGCAAAAGCAGCGATTGACTATCGTGATCCGCTCCTGTCGCAAATTGAGGTACGGGTCGCAGAAGAAATAGGCCGTGCGCAACAACGTCTGTCGCAATCACTGGATGAGCAACGTCAACGCCATGCCGGGGTGACGCATTATGTGTGGTCAGCTGTCGGGGATGAACGCACCCGCGCGGGCCACCTCGCACAGGACGGGGAGACCTACAGCTGGGCGGAAGGCTCTCCGATCGGCCATCCGGGCGAACCGCCGAATTGCCGGTGTTCGGCGATTCCGGTAGAAGTGGATGTAGAGAAAGAACCGCAATTCGAGGAGTTTGATGTCGCGGTTCTCGGCGGTATCCGAATTATCATCCAACAGATATTAAAGCGAGCAGGCGATAAGTTGGTGCAATTGCCGAAACCGAGAACGTCTACGCCCAAACCACCGGAGAAGTCGAAGCCGCCAAGAGGAAAACGGGCACCTGTGGGAGGGCGTACGGATACAAAATGGAAATTAGGAAAACATAAAACCAAACAAAAATGGAAAAACCAGATGAAAGACCGAGGTTGGAATGGTAAACAAATTACCGAGGCGATCAAGAAAGGCAGAGCTTTTCCTGTCGAGAACAAAATGACTGGTGGGGCAGCAACCAGATATGTTCACCCAAGAACCGGCAGATCGATAGTTCGCGATAATAAAACCAAAGAAATTTTGCAAGTAGGTGGTGATGGCTTTAACTTCTGACAATGAAATTAAGATTTTTGTAAAGTTAACAGATGAAATTGTTGATGTGTGGCGTCCAACAGCGGCTATTAGTTTAGGCGGTGATGTTTATAAAATATTGCCGACGCCTAATTACGATCCTGAAGTAGAGGAATGGGAGTTTGCCCCCG
Organism: Rickettsiales bacterium; assembly: GCA_028281385.1. Lineage (GTDB taxonomy): Bacteria > Pseudomonadota > Alphaproteobacteria > Rickettsiales > UBA3002 > JANQJY01. The sequence goes on from JANQJY010000077.1 coordinate 46,381, forward strand.
GTTCTATCGTGCGCGCTGAAATACAAACACATAGCTGTGGCGAGATTTTAGTTGCTGTTGAACTGATAAATTAGGAACACCGTAATGCAAGAACGGAAAGAAATATTTAGTATTTGAACATGATCTCAGACTGCTCCTGGTTGAGCTGTCGGAATTTGAGTGGGATAGCGATAAGGGCTTGGTGCAATTAAAAAGGAGTCATATCACGTCTATTTTAAAGCGTTATCTAGTAGGTGCTTTGTCGGAAAATGATATTGAAAATTGGGCAAATGCCATTGAAGGGCGTGAAGATATTGGCTATGAACGTGGAAGACGTAATCTGATCAAAGATGTAATTTTCGATTTGGCTAATCCTGAACTTTCAGAAGAGATGTCTGAAAAGTTCGCGAGAAAGTTAGTGAGAAAACTTTCCAAACGGTAATGGGGTCTTGGCCATCCGGGCGAGCCGCCGAATTGCCGGTGTTCGGCGACTCCCACCGATATTGATCTTGAGCGTGACCGGATCGAATCGGTCTATCCGGAATAGCTACATTATGTCGCTGTTGCCTCAGGCTGTCCGGCCAGCGGATCGGGACCGAAGCGGTTATCTCCCGCCGTGCCGCGTGAACAATACCAGATCAGTACAATCACCGGTCCGACCAGCGGAATCAGAAAGACCAGCAGCCACCAGCCGCGTTTACCGAGATCATGCATGCGCCGCACGCTGACGGCCAGGCTGGGCAGCAGGGTGCCCAGGGTAAACAGAATATTCAGCAGGAAGATGCCCAGTACGCCATCAATGATACCGGTCACGATGCTGAACACGAATACGAACAACACCCAGAACCAGTATTCAGACCGGGATGCGCGGCCCGAAAAAGTGACGTAATGTTGAAATCCGTTGCGAATGGTATCTGTAAATCCCATGATGATGCCCTCCAAATGAAATTTCGAGCGATTGTAACAGATTAAAACGACGTGCCTATGAAAAGTTTGATGCTGTGATCCGCCGCCTGGCGGGAAATGCCTGTGCGGTAGCCGGTTTGCAGATATAGCCCGTTGTGGAAAGATGCCTTGATGACCGGGCCGAACTGGTGGTCCTGATTGGCATAGCCCGACAGTTGATTCAACTTGCTGAAGTCGTTGAACAGCTCGGCGCCGAGGCGGAAGGAGGCGAAGATGTCCGGCATAAAGATTATTTTTTTGGTCAGTTGATGCCGCCATTCGAAGCTTACCCCGCTTTTAGAGTTTTCTCCGATCTCATGGGTAAAAATACTGTTATGCCGCCATTGCCAGTCCTGCCATACCGGGCCTTGCGCCATGAGACGAACATCGAGTTTATGCGGGGTTTTATCACCGTCGCTATGGCCGTAAATCACGCGGAATCCACCGTCCCAGCCATAATCGCGTTCTTCGATTAACTGAAACCAGTTTTCAAAAGTAACCCGGTTATGTTCTACGTTATCGCCGTCACGCTTGTCCTGCGAAGTCACTAGGCGAATCCCGTACCAATTGGTAAAATGCATATCAATATGCTCGCGTAGTTGCAGGCGGTTGTCGTTGGCAGTGCTGCGGTCGTCTTCCGTATAACCCGTGCGCGCTTCAATAGCACGTTTGCCTACATCGACACGCGCCGTGCCGACATTGCTCACGGGCGAAGCGGCGTGGGCATGCGACGCGGCGCTTGAAAGCCATAAGAATAGTAAGGAAGGTAACAGCCGAAACATGCATCCTGCATAACGGATTCGCTTTGTTCTGGCTATTCTTTAGTAGGGTATGGTACATAAGCGACCATGCATCATGCCCCATCTTCCATCCTGATTACCGGAGCGGCGCAGCGGTTGGGCCGCGCCATGGCGCTGCATCTGGCGGAACAGGGCTATGATATTGTGCTGCACTATCACAGCAATGTTGCCGGTGCGGAAAAGACGCAGGATGAGATTGAGCAGATGGGCCGGAGCTGTCACCTTCTGCAGGCCGATCTGTCGGAAGGTGGAGAGTATGACGCGCTTATTGAACAGGCATATAAGGCAAGCCCGTCATTGGGTGGGTTGATCAATAATGCCTCGGTGTTTCTCGAAGCGGGTATAGGGGACACCACGCCGGAGTTGTTCGACCAACAGTTGACTGTCAATCTCCGCGCGCCGTTTTTTCTGACGCAAGCCTATGCGGCGCAGGTGAAACAGGGCTGTATCATCAACATGCTCGATACGTTTATCAGCAAGACTTCGAGCAGTTATTTCCATTATCTGCTGACGAAAAAGGCACTGGCGGCATTCACGCAGATGGCAGCCAGAGAGCTGGCGCCGGAGATTCGCGTCAATGCGGTTGCGCCGGGTACGATTCTTCCCAACGGTAAAAGATTCGGCGAGGCCTATATGAAGCAGAAGGCCAAAGCCAATCCGATGAAACGGTTGGGGCAAATCGAAGAAGTGTGTCAGGCGGCGTACGCCTTGCTGACGCAGGACTATATGATCGGGCAGATTCTCTATGTCGATGGTGGAGAGCGGTTGGTTTAAGCCGCCAGCCGCGCGATCTCCTCGATCGACTGATGAATGTCGCGCAGTTTGTCTTCACTGCTTTTCCACGAACCGGTGAGGATCAGTTTCTGATCGGCGCGGATTTTAAGCTGATGCGTGCCGCCGGTGATATAGCGCAGCAGTTTTTCCGGCGCGGAGAAGGCGTTGTTGCGGAAAGTGATAATCGCGCCTTTGGGGCCGACATCGATGCGTTCGATACCGGCGCGTTTGCAGTATTGCTTCACGCGCAATACCTCGAGCAGATGGATGACTTCCTCGGGCAACTCGCCGAAACGATCGACCAGTTCGGCGGCAAAACTTTCAATTTCCTCCTGAGTATGAAGCCCGCTCAGGCGGCGGTAGAGCGCCAGACGCAAATCGAGTTCTTCAATGTAGGACTCAGGAATCAACACCGAACTGCCGAGATTGATCTGTGGGCTCCATTCCTCTTCCTTTTCGGATTCTCCGAGCGTACCTGCCTTGCGCGCACGTGCTTGTTCGACCGCGTCTTCGAGCATGGCCTGATAGAGCTCGATACCCACTTCGCGAATATGGCCGGACTGCTCTTCGCCCAGCAGATTGCCGAAGCCGCGGATGTCCATATCATGGCTGGCGAGCGTGAAGCCGGCGCCGAGCGTGTCCAGCGTCTGCATGACTTCGAGGCGCTTGACGGCGTGATGCGTCAGGGTTTTACGGTGTGGCAGGGTGAAATAGGCATAGGCGCGGGTTTTGCTGCGCCCGACGCGCCCGCGCAACTGATAGAGTTGCGCCAGCCCGAACATTTCCGGATGATCGATAATCATGGTATTGGCGGTCGGGATGTCGATGCCCGATTCGATAATCGCGGTCGACAGCAGCAGATCGTATTTACCGTCGTAAAACGCATTCATGACCTTATCCAGCTCACCGGCAGTCATCTGGCCATGCGCTGCGGCGATGGTGACTTCCGGCACCAGTTCCTCGATTTTCTGGCGAAGCTCGGCCATATATTTAATGCGCGGTGTGACATAGAAGCTCTTGCCGCCGCGATGCAGTTCGCGCAGGATCGCTTCGCGGATGACCATCCGGTCATAGGGCATGACGAAGCTGCGCACGGCGAGGCGATCGACCGGCGGTGTGGTAATCAGCGACAATTCGCGCACACCGGCAAGCGACATTTGCAGGGTACGGGGAATCGGGGTGGCGGACAGCGTCAACACATGCACCTCGGCGCGCAGCTGTTTGAGTTTTTCCTTCTGCGCCACGCCGAAATGCTGTTCTTCATCGACGATCAGCAGTCCGAGATTATGAAAGTCGATCTGTTTGCCGAGCAGCGCGTGAGTGCCGATGACGATATCGACCGAGCCGTCAGCCAGTCCTTCCTTTACCTTCTTTGCTTCGCCGGAGGAAATCAGGCGGGAGAGCACCTTCACAGTGATGTCAAAGCCTTTGAAGCGCTCATGAAAATTCTGATAATGCTGGCGGGCGAGCAGGGTGGTGGGAGTGATGACTGCAACCTGTACACGCTGTGATCCATCGGTTTTTTTCGCAGCAGCGACAAAGGCGGCACGCATCGCCACTTCGGTTTTGCCGAAGCCGACATCGCCGCAGATCAGCCGGTCCATTGGCGTGCCTTTGGCTAGATCGGCCAGCACATCGTCGATGGCCTCCATCTGGTCGTCGGTTTCGGCGTAAGGGAAGCGTGAGCAGAACTCGGCATAACTGCCGCCGTCGGGCAGGAGTGTGGGCGCATCATGCGTGACGCGTTTGGCGGCAATGCGCAGCAGTTCTTCGGCGGCGATCTGAATGCGTTTTTTCAGTGCGGCTTTACGTTTCTGCCAGGACACGCCGCCGAGTTTATCCAACTGCTGTCCTTCGCCTTCCGAGCCGTAGCGGCTGATCAGATCCATATTTTCGACCGGCAGAAACAGCCGGTCTTCGCCGGCATAGACGAGCTTCAGGCAATCATGGCGCGCACCGTTCACTTCCAGCGTTTCCAGCCCGTCGAAGCGAGCGATGCCATGCTCCTTATGCACCACCAGCTCGCCGGCCGAGATATTCTGCGCTTCGGCCATGAAGGTATCGGAAGGTTTGCGGCGTTTCTGGGTGCGGATGATCCGCTCGCCCAGAATATCCTGCTCGCTGAAAATACCGTAACCGGCGCTGTCAAAGCCTTGCTCCAGCAGCAGTGCAGCGAGACAGGCCACACCGCTTTGGGCTTCTGTGAGTTCGTTCGCAGACTTGACACGTTGTGTCACCATACCGGCATGTTGCGCCATGGTTTCCATACGGCTCATACTGCCGGTGGAAGCACAGGCAATCAGTGTCGGCGTGCTACGGGCAGTAATGCTGTTTCTCAGTGCGCTCATCACATCGCCCTGATGCTGGCGGACGCTGGCGAAGGTTGGGCTGGGCCGGATGGACGGATCGAATGCATGCGGTGTGCCGGCATCGGCAAAGGGCGACATGATGACCTGTCGCTTATCGGCAAAAGATTGCTGCCAGTCTTTTTCGTTCAGATACAATTTTTCCGGTGGCAGGGGATGATAGGGCGTGCTGCCGTCTTTGATCTTTTGATCCTCCAGACGCGACTGATAATAATCCTGCAGCAGTTCCAGCCGGTCATGCAGCGTTTGTTGGCAACCGTGATCCTGCGACAGGATCGTTTCCTTCGGCACATAGTCGAAAAGACTGTCCAGCCTTTCATAGAAAAGCGGCAGCCAGTGCTCCATGCCGGCATACACCTGATGGCTGGAAATCGCTTCATATAACGGGTCGTCACGGGTCACAGCGCCAAACGCCTCACGATAGCCGGAACGAAAACGAGCAATCGTCTCGTCATTCAGCATGATCTCATTGACCGGCTGAAGCGTGAGGCCGTCTACCTTGCTGTGGCTAACCTGCGACAACGGATCGAAGGCTTTGAGACTGTCCACCTCATCGCCGAACAGATCAATGCGCACCGCATCTTCCGTCCCGGGAGGGAAGAGATCGATGATCGAGCCGCGCAGGGCGAATTCTCCCGGCTCCATCACCTTGCTGACGCGGCTGTAACCGTTGGCCAGCAGAAACGCGATTAATCCATCTCGGTCCAGAGTATCGTCATGGCGGATGGTGAAACGATGAGAACGCATCAGCTCCTTAGGCGGCAGTTTCTGCATGGCGGCGCCGACAGTGCTCAGCAGAATGAAGGGAGTATCTGTTTGGCGCGACGCCAGTTCAGCCAGCGTGTTGATACGCTGCGCGGTAATGGCATGGCCGGGCGAGACACGGTCATAGGGCAGACAATCCCATGCAGGCAGGCTCAGAATATCCGTATCCGGAGTGAAAAAAGGCAGGGTGGTGGCCAGCAATGCCATTTCGCGGTCGGAATTGACGATATGCAGGATGGGACATGCCGTCTCTTTCACGATGTCTGCCAGCATGACGCCCTGTGCACCGGCGGGCAGCGGTGCGACACTCAGCGGCTCCGTGGAGGACAGCGCATCAGCAAGAGAAGCGATGGTCATTGTCACGACTTCGCGTAATCCCTGAAATGACGCAGCTGTTCCAGTAACGGTTCATAGGCCGGATTCTCAGGCGATGTTTTGTGAGTCAGCCAGCTCCAGATAGCCGCGTCGTCTTCCTCAAGCAGTTGCTCGAACAGTGTCAGTCCGGCGTCATCCATCTCCTGGATGAAATGATCGCAGAAATTGCCGAGGATTATATCGGTTTCCTTACAGCCGCGGTGCCAGCTGCGATAGATGATACGTTTTCTTCGGGATTCAAATACATCTGACATTGACATTTCGATTTTTTCGCTGTGAAGATGAGTTGTTAACAAGCCGTTATGTAGGGTATTTTCCATGGCATCGCAATCCGATTCTGACGCAGCGCCTGAGAACCAGGCTTATACCCTGCTGGTCTGTCAGAACAACGATAAGAAAACATTGCATGTGCAACATATGTCACCGGCGCTGGCACAGCATTTGGGCTATGGGGCGGATGGTCCGGCCGGAAAGGATATTCGTGACATCATCGGTGATACGGTCCGTGAAGCGGTCGATGACTATGTTGAATTCGAGGACGGTATGGCAGATCTGGAGCAGGTGCTGGGCCGTGTGCGCAGCTTTACCCTGAAAGGTGTGGAAGGAAATGAACAGTCCTTCAGCCTCAGGATTCTGCGTGATCCGGCGCCGGACAGGCATGACTGGTTCCGTCTGATCCTGAAGGATGAACGCCGCCAGATACAGGATAATTCTTTCCTGACGGCCATTACCGACAGCATTGCCGGTATCAGTGCCGTGGATGAGGCAAGTGGTCTGCCGGACCGGCATACGGCTGAACAGGCAGTGCGTGTAGCTGCGAAATATGTCGGTAGTCATCAGTTGAATGCCTGTTTCGCAGTCATACGGATTGACCGGTTTGAAAAATCCGTGCGGACATTTGGCAAAGAGCCGTGTGCCGCATTGCTTCAGCATGTGGCACAATGCTGCCGGGCGACGTTCCGTACCGATGATGTGATTGCCGCGCTTGGCGAGCATACGCTGGGATTGGTCCTGCTCGATATTACGCCGGATGCGGCGCGTGTCGTATTAAATCGTCTACGCTGGTATATTGCCACGCATCACATTCATTTTGGCGGCAAATCCAATTTCTCGGTGACGGTCAGCGTTGCCTTTACCGCCCTGAAGGAAAGCCACGGACCGGAACTGGTGGACAAAGCAGAGCAGGCGGTGCTGGATATCCATGCCGATGAACGCAGCGCGTTGGTCGGGCTGGATTAGGGCGGATGCGGCCCGCCATTCTCAATCCTCTGTTTGCCGATGTTGCCGGACTGAAAGGTGTCGGACCGGCGGTGCGGGGCGCGCTCAGGCGTTTGCTGGGTTATCATTCGCCTATGCATCAGGAAGAGGAAGATCGCGCCTATCCGGTGATCCGCGATCTGCTGTTTCATCTGCCCTCCGGCATGGTGGACCGGCGCAAGGTCAGCAATATCGGGGAACTGCAGGATCATCAGGTCGGCACTACGATTGTCACCGTCGACAAGCATTATCCCAACCCGAAATTCGGCAGAGGCAGCCGTGCGCCGTACCGCGTGCGCTGCAGTGACGACAGCGGATCGCTGATGCTGGTGTTTTTCAATGCGCGCGAAGATTATGTGAAAAAGACGCTCCCCGAAGGCGAGCAGCGTGTGATCAGCGGTGAGGTGGAGCTGTTCGACGGCGTCAAGCAGATCACCCATCCGGATCTGATGGTGCCGCCGGAGCAGTTGGAAGAAGTGGCGCGTCTGGAACCGCGCTATCCCCTGACTCACGGAATCAGTCAGAAGCAATTGATAAAGCTGATCCGTCAGGCAATAGACAAGCTGGTCGATCTGCCGGAATGGATCGACAGCGCATTGAAGGAACAGAAACGCTGGCCGTCCTGGGCAACGGCGGCGAAGGTGATCCATTTCCCTTCGGAGGCGGAGATCATGACGCCGGATAGCCCGGCACGTCTACGATTGGCGTATGATGAAATACTCGCCAATCAGCTGGCGCTGGCGCTGGTGCGTCACAAGGTTACACGTACGTCCGGTGTCATCTGTCAGCCGCCCGGCGAGTTGCGTGAACAGCTGTTACAGCAATTGCCGTTTTCACTGACGGTGGGGCAACAGCGGGTATTGCAGGAAATAGATGATGATCTCGGCTCCGGCCACCGTATGTTGCGCTTGCTTCAGGGCGATGTCGGCAGTGGTAAAACCGTGGTGGCGTTGCTGGCGATGCTGCCGGTGATCGAGGCAGGTTGTCAGTGTGCGCTGATGGTGCCGACGGATATTCTCGGCAGGCAGCATCTGGCGACGCTTGGCGCACTGGCTGGTGAACTGAATATCACTGTGGAGATACTCACCGGCAAATTATCCGCAGCACAGCGGCGCGAGCGCATGGCAGCGCTGGAAGCCGGAGAGATAGACATCATTATCGGTACCCACGCACTGTTTCAGCAGGACGTCAGCTTTAAACAACTCGGTATGGTTGTGATTGACGAGCAGCACCGCTTCGGGGTGAATCAGCGGCTGGCGCTTGCCGGTAAGGGAACGAAACCGCATCTGCTGCTGATGACGGCAACGCCGATTCCGCGTTCGCTGACCATGACGGCGTATGGTGATATGGAATCGTCACTGCTTACCGAAAAACCCGCAGGCAGGCAGGAGATCGATACCAAAGCCATATCGCTGGAGCGTATTGATGAAGTGGTTGAAGGTTTGCGGCGTGCGCTGGAGAAAGGCTCGAAGATTTACTGGATTTGTCCGCTGGTCGAAGAGTCGGACCCGGAGGACCCCAAAGCCTATAGCGGCGATCTGGCGGCGGCAGAGGAACGTTATCGTGTCTTTAAGCAGATATTCGGCGACCGAGTGGCACTGATTCACGGCAAAATGAAACCGCCGGAGCGTGAAGCGGCCATGGCAGGGTTCGCCGGTGAGACGAGCGATATACTGGTGGCGACGACGGTCGTTGAAGTCGGGGTCGATGTGCCGGATGCGACGATTATCGTCATCGAGCATGCCGAGCGCTTCGGGCTGGCGCAGTTGCATCAGCTGCGCGGCCGCGTCGGGCGCGGAGAGGAACGGTCGCATTGCATTCTGTTGTATCATCCGGGACTGTCCGAGATTGCGAAACAGCGGCTCAAGGTCATCCGCGAAACCAATGACGGCTTTAAAATTGCCGAGGAGGATTTACTGCTGCGCGGTGCGGGCGATGTACTCGGCACGCGCCAGAGCGGTCTGCCGGAGTTTCGTTTCGTTGATCTGGCAACACATCGTGAGTTGGTTCTCACTGCACGCGATGATGTCAAACTGATCCTGCACAATGATCCGACACTGGAAAGTGAGCGGGGCAAGGCACTGCGCATCTTGCTCTATCTTTATGATTATGATCGTTCGATCGATTATCTTAAAGCGGGGTAATGTATGCGTTGTCATCCCGTGGAGTCGGTCAGGAGACCGACGAGCACGGGATCCAGCTATCAGTGATGGTCAAGTTTCATAGGCAATTCAGTAGAATTGCCGTACAGCAATGAAATTCCACACAGCCGGTCTGCTGACCGGTTTATATACGGTGTATTCTACTGGATAGGTGGACCCCGGCCTGCGGTGTCTTCCGCCGTCGCTGCTACGCAGCTTTGGCGAGACAAGCCTGACACCTTGCCGGGGTGACAATTTATTGTTACAGCATTCCTAACACCACCTCTGCCGCTTTTTCGCTGGGCGAGATATCACCTTCTGCACCCATTTCATACATGACGCTGCGGCAGGTGGCGGCCTGATCGATCCCCTTTTCGGGATATCTCAGCCACTCCAGCAGTGCCGGCGTGAGAATATCGGGATGGCAGTTCTCCTGCAGATATTCGGGGATGATCTCTTCGTCGCGGATAATATTGATCAAATTATATAAGGAAATGTTGCTCATCCGCCGTACGATAAAGGCGCTCAGCCAACTGGTCTTAAAGGTGGTGATGGTTGGGATACCGGCGAAGGCGGTCTCGATACTCACCGTACCAGCCTTGGCGAGCGCGATGTTGCAGGCGGCATACGCATCTTTTTTTTCCGTATCGCCCACCACCAGATGCGACGGCACGGGCCAGTGTTTGACTTCATCGGCGATCGGTTGTGCCATCGCTTCGGTGGTGGGGATCACCAGTTCCAGCATCGGATATTCTTTATGCACCCGTGCAATCGTTTCCTTGAACACCGGCAGGTGACGACGCAATTCTCCCCGACGGCTTCCGGGAAACATGCCGATGACAGTGGCTTTAGCGGCGATACGGTGGCGTGCGCGAAATGCCTTTCCGTCACCTGTTTCCTTCCATTCCCAGGCGACGGGGTGGCCGGTGAAATGGGTTTTCAAACCTTCTTTTTCAAAATAGGGCGGCTCGAACGGCAGCAGCACCATCAGCGCGTCGAATAATGACGCGGTTTTGGCCGCACGCTGTGGCTTGTAGGCCCAGACTGTCGGTGCGACATAATGGATGAACGGTCCCTTATACCCTGCATCGCGCAACTGCCTGACGACACGGAAGGTAAAGCCGGGCGAATCGATGGTAATCACGATATCGGGCTGTTTGTCGAGAATATCCCGAACGGTTTGTCTGATCCGGCGCTTCAGGCGGAACAGATGCGGCAGCACTTCGGCAAAGCCCATCAGCGCCAGCTCCTGCATCGGGAACAGCGAGGTCAGACCGGTCTGCTGCATGCGTTCGCCGCCGATGCCGGAGAGGATAATATCGGATTGTTTATCATGAAGCGTCTGTAACAGCCTGCCGCCGAGAAAATCACCGGAGGCTTCCCCGGCGATGATGTAGATATGTGGTGCGCTCACCATAACATGCATATGTCTTTCTTTGTCATACTCGGGGCAACATTCAGGAGAATGTTGAACCCGGGTATCCAGAATAACAAAATGTCAGTAGACATTTTGTGTCAGAAAAATCTACTGATTTTT
>JANQJY010000119.1 GCA_028281385.1 Rickettsiales bacterium
GTTCTCTCTCGTTGAACTATCAATAGTATTAGTGATTTTAGGGCTTTTAACCGGCGGCATCCTCACCGGCCAGAACCTCATCCGCAATGCCGAGTTGCGGTCGGTTTCCACCCAAATTGCTCAATTTCAAACATCAGTATACACATTTCGCGATAGATATTTCGCCCTACCGGGCGATATGACCAATGCCACCGATTTCTGGGGGGCAGCTGATAGCGGTGACGGAGAGGGAGCGGATTGCTTCACGGTAGAGTCTTCCACGAGTGCCACATGCAACGGCAACTCGGATGGCCAGATTCAAACGCCAACGGGGGGAACGGGCGCCTGGCTGTATGGTGAGCGTTATCATGCCTGGAAACAACTTGCTAATGCTGGACTCATTGAGGGCGATTATACCGGCAGAACCGACAGCACAACTGATGAGAACGTTAATACGACTGACAAAAATGTCCCTAAATCCAAATTGTCCGGCGGTCATTTCACGATCTTTTATCAAGAGAGTACCGGAGTTAACTGGTTTCCAGCGGCTTATTATAAAAACTTGCTCCGCATTGATCTGACAAGCGGTCCACCATTTACGCCGGAAGAGGCATGGAATATCGATACAAAGCTGGATGATGGTAAACCCGGCTATGGTTGGGTGGTTGGATATACAGGGCCGCCTACGGGTACCTGGAACCCGAATTGTGTATCAAGCGATAACGCGGCGACAGCCGAATATGAATTGGCTGCAACCGCCAGACTATGTCCTTTAAATTTTCTGTTTAAGTGAGGGGAGTGGAGTAGATTATGAAACACGCTTTCTCACTTGTCGAACTCTCCACTCATAAAAACATCGCCTAACCTCCTTTTTCTCTCCGTTGAACATTCCGCCTGATGGGGCCAATCATGTCGCCGATATTTTGCTCTATTGTCTTTTTTTCCGAAAATAGGCTATAGTGGCAGAAAAGCAAAATCTCAGGGAGAGTGATACGGTGGTACAACCGGCAGAACAGCTACAGAAGGAAGAGCAGTTTGCATCGAGTGCAACCGGTGTGACATCCGACGCTCCCGCCGCTCTGATAGAAGAAGCGTTCGACTCCGGCCTTAGAAAATTGTTGGAAGACTTCGAACCTGCGCTTAACTTTGCTCAGCATCCGAAAGATATCCTGGACGACCGTTATACGATTTTTGTCGGCCAACCCCTGCCTGAATTCGACACAACCAGCGCCAAAGCCTATGCAGCAGCAGATAAGCAGAATGACGGGCTGGAGTTGATCGCCTATGTCTATACTCCCGATATGCCGATGCGTGAAAAAGCATTGAATGCCCTGGTGAGCATGACACATCCGAACCTTCAAAACCTGCATGCGTTTGGTGCTGTAGCCCTGTCTCATACGTCACGCATGAATATAGTGATGTTCATGGATCGGCCAAAAGGCCAGCGCCTGTCGGAACTGATCGCCGAGGGCACCGGCTATAACGAGCGACAGATCATCGATACCATCATCACGCCCCTATATAACGCTTTGACCGCACTGAAAGAGAAAAACATATCACATGGCTGTGTTAATCCCTATACCATTTATGTCGGCGAAACCCTGATGCTGGGTGAATGCGTCTGCGAACCGGCAGGCATGAGCCAGCCGGCCATTTATGAACCGATTGAACGTGCATTATGTTCTATCAACGGTAAAGGCAGCCCCGGCACCAAAACCGACAGCTATGCCATCGGCATGCTCGTCTATGAGCTGCTATACGGGCTGGATAAATTCAAACAGGCATCGTTCAAGGAATATTCCGAAAAAATACTTGAATTCGGCTCATACAACCTGTTGTCCGCCACACATGAATTCCCTGACGCATTCGTTGATTTTTTCCGCGGCATCCTCGCCGAAAACAAAGAAGACCGCTGGGGGCTGACCCAAATCGGCCAGTGGATCGATGGCAAGCGCTTTAATCTGATCCACCCTTCCGTACCTTCCGAAGCCTCGCGTCCACTTTTATTTGCAGAGCAGGAATATGTCAGCCGGCGGGCACTGGCCAATGGCATCTTCCATCACTGGGATGAAGCCATGAAGGAGTTGCGCGGCGCCAAGGTTGACCGCTGGCTGGAGATGAGTGTACACCGTAGCGAACTGGCCGAAAAGGTGGAACGCATCATTTCCATGACCGGTGGAGAGTATACCACCAATCCCCGAAGCAATATGGAAATGGCGGCGCGCGTGATCAGCCTGCTGGATCCGCATGGCCCGCTGCGTATCAACACGCTTGCTTTGCATGTGGATGGTATGGGCCTGACACTTGCCAATGCCGTCAAAGAGAATCTGCAGCAGGACATCGCCACTCTACTCAACATCATCAACTTTGATCTGCCGACCTTCTGGTCGGAGTTGACCGAAGAGCCCAAAACGCCGGAAACCAGCACCATCGTGTGGCAACTGCAGCAAATGCGCAGCTATCTGAATCTGACCGGTATCGGCTTCAGCATGGAGCGCATCATGTATGATCTGAACCCGTCACTGCCCTGCCAGAGCGAGTTGATTCAGCCCTATATTGCCACCAATGTCAAAGAGGTACTGATGGCACTTGATGCCAAAGCGAAGACCATGGCCACCGACAGCTCATTAATCGACCGGCATGTGGCCGCCTATCTCGCCAGCAAAATCGATATTAAAAAGGAGATTTCCTTTTCACAGCTGTCCAAACTGCCCGACCTGCGCAATGACCCGGAATTGCAGGTACTAAAAATTCTGGCGCTGGCGCAGGAGAAAAAAGCCAAGGAAAAAATGGTTGGCCTGGCAACCTGGGCTGCCATGCGCATGGACAAGGTGTTGCACAAGATTCATAACCGCAAGCTGCGTAAAACATTGCAGCAGCAGCTGAAACGCGCTGCATCAAGCGGCAAGGTGCTGGAAGTGATCTCCATCGTGCTGGATGAGGATATTACCGGTGACGATTATGAAGGATTTTCCCGTGCACAGGCGCTTTATCACTATAACGTTGCACGAATCGACTTGCTGAGAAATCCGAAAAAAATGGAATTATCGGCAAAAGACCTGGGCGGACGTATTGCCGTCTTTATCGCTTATATCGTGCTATGCATCACCTGTTATCTGATGCTCGACCAATATGTATTGGAATTTTAGATTCGATGGCGAAAGAGAAAAAACAGAAAAAGAAAAAAGAAGACACTTCCGGTCGCCGCAAACTCGGCGCCAAAGGGATGCTGTTACTGATTATCTCCGCGATTTCCATGGTGATTTTTCTGCAAACCTCCAGCATTCTGTTCATTGTCGGCATGCTGCCCAGCTTTGTTGCCTATTACGTCGATGTCAGCAAATATCGCACAACTTTTCATACGGTTTTTGCCTTCAACCTGTCTGGCGTATTGCCGTTTATCTGCCAACTGGCCTATCAGGGTAATAACTCGGGTGACATGCAAATGATGCTCAGCGATATGGAAGTGTTGTTCATCATGTATATGTCTGCTGCCATGGGGTGGATTTTAATATGGCTTACCCCGAAATTTTCCCGCTTTTTGATTGCCGGATTCAATGAAAGTCAGATTACCCGGCTGGAAACCAGCCAGAAACGCCTCATCCGGGAATGGGGTGAAGAAATCGCTCAGAAACCGGAAGCCTTTTAAGCTTCACACTATCTGTTTCAGGATAAATCACTCCTGCTTCTTTCAGGCGCATTTGATTGCATATTCGGCGTCACAAAGGCACAATAGCAGACGCTGCGCAGACAGTCAGGAACCAGTTGAGTTGGTAACAGGGAATGAATATTGAAATCAGAGATGACGGGCAAGCGACAGAGATTATTCTCTCTGGGCCCTTTACTTTTAATGATTCGTCTACTTTCAAAGAGGTTATTTATCACCTCAGGCAAAAAGGGGCGCCTGCCGTCAATGTCAATCTGGACGCACTGGATTTTATCGATTCCGACGGACTGGGTATGTTGCTGCTGCTGCGCGATGTTTCCAAGCGGCATCAATTCCCGCTTTCTTTGAGCCATGCCAAAGGACATGTCAAAAAAATGTTCGAACTGTGGCATTTCGACAGGCTGTTTACGTTGGCCTAGCGGAGGTAGCGGATGCAATCCATCCGCCTCCCAGCACGCGATCCTCCGCATATATCACACAGGCTTGTCCGGGTGCAATGCCCTGATAAGGCGAAAGAAGTTCAATCTCCGCCTCATCTTTTTCCCGGCGGAGGGCAATGGCCGGAATCGGCGATTGGGCTGAGCGGACCTTAACGACAATGTCATCCGTCTGTTCCGGCAACTCCCTACCACCCAGCCAGTTGACATCCTTAATCATGAAATGCGTGCGCGACAGCGCCTCCTTCGGTCCGACCACAACACGTTTATGCTCAGCATCCAGGCGGATCACATAGAGCGGCTCACCATGCGCTATTCCCAATCCACGGCGCTGTCCTACCGTATAATGGATAATGCCGTCATGCCGGCCCATGATTGTGCCGTCCATATGGACGATATCGCCCGGATCGCATGCCTCAGGCCGCATTTTTTCAATCACCTTTGCATAACCGCCTTCAGGTACGAAACAGATATCCTGACTGTCGGGTTTATCGGCCACCACCAGCTCATATTGCTCCGCCAGTTGGCGTGTCTCTTCCTTATGCATGCCGCCCAGCGGGAAACGCAGAAAATCCAGCTGCTCCTGCGTCGTTGCAAACAGAAAATAGCTTTGGTCTTTATCCGGATCTGCACCGCGAACCAGCCGCGCCTGACCGTTTTCGACCACACGCTGTACATAATGACCAGTCGCCATGACATCAGCATTTAGGTCCTTCGCGGTGTTAAGTAGATCGTGAAATTTCACCGTCTGGTTACAGCGCACGCAGGGAATCGGCGTTTCACCCGCGAGATAGGTTTCGACAAAATCATCCATGACCGATGTTTTGAATTTCGATTCATAATTAAGCACATAATGCGCAATGCCCAATCGGTCTGCCACCTGCCTGGCATCATGAATATCCTGCCCGGCACAGCATGCACCTTTTTTACCGACCGCCGCGCCATGGTCATAGAGCTGCAGGGTAATGCCGATGACTTCATAGCCTTCGCCATGCAGCATGGCTGCAACGACAGAGCTGTCCACCCCGCCCGACATGGCCACCACCACGCGCGTCTCTTCCGGCGCCTTATCTATGCCTAATGAATTCATCACGCTGTTAATAGCTGAGCATTTTACTCGGGTAAAGGGGGTTTTTTGAATGAAGGTTTAATCTTGTTCGAGTTCTGCAATAGCTCTGACGCGTTCAATATAGCCTTCCAGATAGTCTTCCGCCTGAGCATCAGGTTCTTCTTTAAAATCAAGATAAATAATCTTGCCATAAGTGCTAATATCGACATCTTTCGCTTTTACTTCATAATCATGATGCAGCTTTTCAATGCCGTCTTTATTGCATCTCAGATATGCGAAAAATGGGATATTGTCATCGGTAATGCCTCGATAAAGCATCACATGCTCTCCCCGTTCCAACGCTACTTTCTCCGCGAATAATAACGCG
Organism: Rickettsiales bacterium; assembly: GCA_028281385.1. GTDB lineage: Bacteria > Pseudomonadota > Alphaproteobacteria > Rickettsiales > UBA3002 > JANQJY01. The sequence goes on from JANQJY010000119.1 coordinate 5,520, forward strand.
CTCATACACATTTCTCCTCTAATAAGCACCAACGGCTGCCGCAGGTGTGTCGCATAGCGCATATCTAGGCAAATGATCAATGATTTTTCCTAGTTTTCCACCCATTCTCCGTGCTGGCACTCTCTGCTCATGCGCCGTTAGCGTTAAACCGCTTGCACCAACCACATCCGCACCGGCTTCCACCATTGCCATCACCTGGCGGAAATCTTTGATACCGCCGGATGCTTTCACACCAACACTATCGCCTACTGCACAACGCATAATTTCAATAGCCTCCACATCCGCTCCGCCATCCTGACTGAAACCGGTCGAGGTTTTAACAAAACTTGCCCCGGCCGCTTTGGCAATCAGCGCACCCTTGGCAATCTGATCCGGTGTTAATTCCGCTGATTCCAGAATTACTTTCACCGGCACATTTACCGATCCGATCACCTGTTTCAGATAATCATAACATTCTTCATAATTGCCTGTTTTAAGCATTTCCTTGGGAATAACCGTATCAATCTCGTCTGCTCCCTTATCTACCGCTTCGCGCATATCACGAACGGTTTTCGTCAGCTGTTCCTTTCCTTCCGGAAAGTTCACTACCGTAGTTGCCATGACATTATGATCAGTGCTAGCTTTAAGCTGATCAAGCCGTTTGCACGCCGTACCAAGACGATTTAAAGGTATACATACCGAACGGCACTCGTCTTCGACTGCTGTATTACACAACTGATTTACTGTTCTCACATCCGGGTCTTTCAGATTGGTCAAATCCACCATCGACTGAATAGACCGCCCCTCTTGCACTGTTTTGGCTCTTCCTGTGCTCACTGCGGGAAGTTCTGCAGAAACCTTAGGAATGATCTTATGCAGTTCCTTTGCCGCCCCCTTCACCTGCCATTCGACCATTTCCTCAGATAGCTTTGGTGGATATTTATCCAGAACTGCTTCAAAAAGAGTCTGTGCTTCCTGCATGTCCCTGGCTATCTTCACTGGCTTCATATAGGTTTCACCAAATTCCTTTTTCGCCCATTCCAGCATTTTCGACCAGGTACCATGTTCATCGACAACGACCAGTGGTTTATCATGCCATACACCCGTTTTATCCTGATATCTTGTTACCTTATGATCTTGACGGAACAGCTCCAGCACCATAAAGAGTTCCTGAGCCGAACCAATCCCGCCATCGAGCATGCCAATCCCTTCCGATTCTTCCAGATAATGCTCAATCCGGTGAATCATATCCTTATGGTCGGTATAACGCGTTACCAACTTCTGAAGTTCCTGAGGATCTTTCTCCGATCCGGCTAACCCTACCGCGCCGCGTTCATGCGCTGAAATACCATGTGAATAAATTCCCAACTCCTTGGCCTTCTCCAGCTGAGCTCCCATCACTCCCATGGAACCGCCGCCATTCACCAGCCCCCATTTCTTCATATACAGCATTTCGACTGACTTTCTTGCAGTCTCAAGATGCCTCTGATCACGTGTTGTTGCTGAACCAAAGAACGAGATAGTAATACGCGGACGTGGCTTGTAATCCTGAGACACAAATACTTCCACAGGTTCCGGCCCCGTATCATAGGTATGGAATTTATAGTCCGCACGAGTCAGATGCTGCAGATTTTTTGGAACACACTTATTAAATACTTTCACCGCTTCTTCTGCTGTTTCCTCAAAGATGATACCATCCTTAAATCCGGGACGAGCAGTACCGCTGTCGGCCAGATGATCTAATACGCCTGAAAACTCTTCCCACTCTTCTTTCTTGCCCAAAAAGACAATCGGTTTACGTTGCGCCTGTAACTGGTCTGACAGTTCATTATAACGTTCTTGATCCTTACCGGCTAACGTTTCACCCTTATAAAGACGGTGCTTTAATCCACTGAATTCGGTGACAATCTCTTTTACACGCTCCGGCTCCCAAATCATAAAGGGATTACCAATTTCAGTTTCTGCCAGAAGCGCAAACACATCATATGGATTCGCACCAGCTGTTACTACCGCTCCCACAGAGCGATTACATCTGCCTGAAAAGTGGAATACATGCTTATTGCTAAAGGTCGGAACCGTTTCCAACGCATAGCCTGCATTTTCCAACGCTTTTACCTGTCCGGCATCTTCAGACGTATTCCGACAAAACAGTTGAATAGTGTTTAGTGTAGTTGATTGGTTGCTCATCCCGCACTCCACCTCTGATTGTTTCAATAAGTTGGTAGTATTACACAGTCTTGTTACACTTTCGTGACCAGTCATTAGTTTTGTTAACCTTTTCTCCCCGGCCATCCAATCTTCACAAAACTGTCACATTTCTTTTTGGCGAGGCTGCTATAGTGAAATCATAGTCAACGATAATAATAAAAAGCATGGGTGAGTGAGAGCGTGTTCGTCCCTTTCAAAGAATTGTTTTCCAAAGACAAATCAAATCAGGATCACTCGCATGCCTTTGCCGGCGGGTCAGCCGCCGTCACCGCCTTTTCCGACCCTAAAACCCTGCCGCCGGACGTAGCACTGGCCGTCATTGACAGCATTATTTCGACGCGCCCGGATGCAACGGAATTGAAAGAAACGCTGGCAGCACGGATTATCAAGGAAAAAGGCATACCGGCGGAGGGCACCGGCATTGAAGATCATTATGCCAAAGAGCCGCATGATCCAAATGTTAATCCGCATAAGTTGTATGTATCGCCCTATCCGCGCCCAACCGCCGGATCGCTGATTATGCCGGTCTATCAGGACGATCAGGGAGATTTCCATGTACTGCTGGTGCGTAACTGGAAAAATCCGCGCAATCACGCCCTGGGGGTGGAAGATGACTGGCGCTTTTCCGGCGGGTTTATGAAACCATATGTACCGGACGATACGAAATATACTATTGCTGATCACAACCTGTATGTGACCGCTCAGCGTGAGCTGGAAGAAGAAACCGGGCTGAAGGTTGATATCAACCTATTTGATCAGATGCTGGTCACCTCCGATGCGGAGTTACACACTACCGCGCATCCTATTAATGCATATTTTCTGGCCGATCTCGGCCGGAGATCCGAGGCACCTCCCGTGCAGGCCAGAGACGATGTGGCTGATGCGACATGGGTGAATGTTCGCGACATCACACATCGCTCTGGTCAGCCTCCGCTGTATGTGGTGAATGCAAGGGGACAGCAGCGGCCACTGCGCCAAACCCATGCGCAAGCGCTGGAAATCGGGTTGCAGAAGGTTAGAGAAAAAGAATTTCCGCTGCATGACCCGGCGCAATGCCAGTGTTGTCATGACGCACCATCGCAGGTGACAAGCGATATGCACAAACATTATGGTGACATCGCTTTCGCCCACGGGCTGGGGGATGTCACGATTAATATCCATCTCGACCAATTCTCCCGGAATAATAAATCACCCCAAAAGGGTGATCGCTCGGCAAGCTGGCAGGAGAAAATTGCTGCAGAGACGGATGGGCAGGAGAGAGAAACGCCGGTGACTCTGCATTAATCTTTTCCTGCCAGGCCCAATTCGATAGATAGAATACCCGCTAAAATTAACGCTTTATTTACCAAAGCCATGCTACAAATATACAGTAAAAAAGCAGATAATGGAGAACAGCCTATCTTTCGCACATCGCCGGAACTGGGTCGATACGTCCCTGGGCCTACT
>JANQJY010000056.1 GCA_028281385.1 Rickettsiales bacterium
GCGCTCCTGACCGCCGCCGGTAATCAGCGGCACCAGCCGTACCCGCGGACGGTGGCGCACATACAGCGCACCCACGCCTTTCGGGCCGTAAATCTTATGGCCGGAGATCGACATCAGATCGATATTCATTTCCTCGACATCAAGCGGAATCTTGCCGAAAGCCTGCGCCGCATCGGTATGGAAGAACACACCGTTTTCACGGCAGATTGCGCCGATTTCCCTGATCGGCTGGATCACGCCGATTTCATTATTGACCGCCATCACCGAGACCAGCAGCGTATTGTCCTTTATAGCCGCTTTCAGCTCATCCAGATCAATCAACCCGCTTGTCTGTACCGGCAGATAAGTGACTTCAAATCCTTCCTGTTCCATATGGCGGGCCGAATCGAGCACGCATTTATGCTCGGTCACGACGGTAATGATATGATTCTTCTTATCCTTGTAAAATTTTCCGACACCTTTCAGCGCGATATTGTTCGACTCGGTCGCGCCGGAAGTAAAAATGATTTCCTTCGGGTTGGCACCGATCACATCCGCGACCTGCCGCCGGGCGATTTCGGTGGCTTCTTCCGCTTCCCAGCCATAGGCATGGCTACGCGAATGCGGATTGCCAAATTTTTCGGTAAACCACGGGATCATTTTCTCTACCACACGCGGATCTACCGGCGTAGTCGACTGATAATCCATAAAAATTGGATAGTGAATCTCACTTTCTGCGGTCGTGTTCATGGTCTCTCACTGTCTGTTTATTATCATTACGACATTAATAACCTAGTAATATACTAGGTTATTGTCAAGTATTCCTGTTATCCTTATGCCGCTTTTTTATTCAGGCGCATATACAGGGCTTTCCAGGCATCTGTAAAGATTTTAATCTCCTCCTGCGTCGTGTCCCAACCGGCACTGACGCGGATAGCGCAACCGGCCACCTCTTCGGCCACTCCCATCGCGCGCAGCACATGCGACGGCTCAACCCGTCCCGATGAGCAAGCAGAACCAGCGCTGACACATAATTTTTCCAGGTCAAACGCCATCAACTGGGTTTCGCTGTTCACCCCCGGCATCGACAGGCAGGAGACATTGCCCACCCGCTCCACCTGTTCGGAAAACACCACCCGTTCCGGCACAACGCTTTGCAATGTTGTTTCCATTTCGTCCAACCAGCGCGAGACATTATCCAGCCATGTTCTGTCCTGAGCAAGTGCAATCGCTTTGGCCCAACCGGCAGCGGCAGCAATGTTTTCCGTGCCGGCACGCCGTCCCAGCTCCTGCCCGCCACCGATCAGCAACGGTTTGACAGGCAGATCATTACGGATAATCAACGCACCGATACCCACCGGACCACCCATCTTATGCGCCGAAAGCGTCATCATATCCACACCGAGCAATCCCATATCGACCGGCAACTTCCCAAGCGCCTGCACCGCATCGCAATGCAGCAGCGCGTCATAGTGCTTTGCCAGCTTGCTGATGTCGGCCATGGGTTGGATCACCCCGGTTTCATTATTGGCCAGCATTACTGATATCAGTGCGGGCGTTCCCAGAGACTGCAGTTTCCGCTCCATTATCTCCATGTCAATAACACCCTGCGCATCGACCGGCAGCGTATCGCCGCCCAGCCGCTCGGCCAGTTTCACTATGGAGGCATGTTCGGTGGCACCGACCAGCAGCGGCCGATCGGCAAAGGCACGCAATGCCATATTATTCGATTCGGTGCCGGAGGCGGTAAAGATCACCTCATTCGGCCAGACGCTTATCTCTTCTGCCAGTATTTTGCGCACTGCTTCGAGCCGTTGTTTTGCCGCACGTCCGAGTGCGTGCACCGAAGAAGCATTGGCTGGTTGCTGCATCGCTTCGGCCATCACCTCCATAACCTCAGACCGGATAGGCGCTGTCGCATTGTAATCCAGATAAATCATTACCCTCTCTTCTGTCATCCTAAGGAGCGAAGCGACGTGAGGATCCAATGTAGATTCCTCCGTCCGCCTCCGCTTTCGCTACGACGCGACGTTCGGCATGACGGTTAATTTATCTGCGCCTGCAACTGCGCTGTGACCTTGTTCGCCGTTTTCTGCCAGACTTTTTCCTCGCAGATATCCTCCAGCGAAATCGCTGCCAGATAGACTTCAATCTGCTGCGTCAACCCTTCCCACAGATCATGCGTCAGACAGCGCGCACCTTTCGACCCGCAGCCCTGATGCGCCTGAGTGCAGCGCGTCATCTCAAACGACTCTTCCGCCGCCCGGATAATCTCCACCACCCATATCTCTGCCGCCAGTTTGGCAAGCCGGTATCCGCCGCCCGGTCCGCGCACCGATTCCACCAATCCCGCTCGCTTGAGTTTGGCAAAAATCTGTTCCAGATAAGCCAATGGAATATCCTGTGCCTCAGCAATGGATGACAGCGACACCGGTTTTTCTGTCTGTTTAGAGGCCAGATCGACCATGGCTGTTACCGCATAACGTCCTTTAGTGCTTAGTATCATAATTTCCCTCCGTCATTCCGTGGCTGAGGTCAGCAGACCGAAGAACACGGAATCCAGAAAAGGCTGAAGCCAGCAGGCAAAAGCCGTCTATATAATGCGAATCAAGTCTGCTGACTCGATTCTGCTTCCACTGGATTCCGGCACGCGGTGTCTCCTGACACCTTGGCCGGAATGACAGTTGAAAAATACTAGTGCTTAGTATCATCTTTCTTCTCCCACGCTTTGGCCGAATCCTCCGCCTGTGACATCAATGTCTGATTCAGCGTTTCCAACTCCGCCACACGCGCCTGCAAACGCATCATTTCATGACGTATATCCTCCAACGTCGCCTCTACCGGATCGCTCTGATCGTCCGTTGGCGTACCGTATGCCTCAAATCCGTGCTCCTCACCGACGGTGACAGCGGCCTCCTCAACTGCGCGTGCCGGCACACCAACCATGGTAGCCTCAGCCGGTACATCCTTGACTACCACCGCATTCGAGCCGATCCGCGCTTCATTACCGACATGAATCGGCCCGAGCAGTTGCGCTCCGGCACCGATAATGACTTCATTGCCGATCTGCGGATGGCGTACGCCTTCGCTCCATGACGTACCGCCGAGCGTCACATCATGATAGATCGTCACATGATCGCCGATGGTTGCGGTTTCGCCGATCACCACGCCCATACCGTGATCGATAAACAGGCCACGGCCAATGTTCGCACCAGGATGAATCTCAATACCGGTAGCAATCCGCGTCAGTTGCGAGATAAAGCGTGCCAGTAATTTCAGCTTCATATTCCACAACATATGATGAAAGCGATACGCCATCACCGCATGAAATCCGGGATAGCACAGCACGACTTCCAGCCGTGAGCGCGCCGCCGGATCGCGGTCGAAAAAAGAATCAATATCCTCAATGATGCGTTTAATCATTGAAACCCTTTACGTAATACAGTATCTCATGCCGATTGCATTTTCTGCTTTCGAGCTTATATGCACTATAGAGAACCCTAGTAAAATGGTCAACTATTAGGATGTTACATTAGGATTAACACGAGCTTATGCCAGAAATCATTTTTAACGGGCCGGAAGGCCGCCTCGAAGGGCGCTATCATAAAAGCGACGATAAAAATGCCCCTATTGCCGTGGTGCTGCACCCGCACCCACTCTATGGCGGCACGATGAACAACAAGATTGTCTATCGCCTGTATCAGAATTTCGTCAATAACGGGTTTTCAGTACTACGCTTCAATTTCCGCGGCGTCGGGCGTTCGCTGGGCAAATTCGATGACGGTATCGGCGAGATGACCGATGGTGCCGCCGCATTGGACTGGCTGCAGTCTGAGCATGAGAATGCATCGCACTGCTGGATCGCCGGTTTTTCATTCGGCGCATGGATCGCATTGCAACTGCTGATGCGCCGTCCTGAAATCGAAGGTTATATCGGTATCTCTCCGCCCGCCAACATGTATGATTTCGGTTTTCTGTCGCCCTGTCCGGCTTACGGCCTGGTCACCCAGGGGGATCGCGACGATATCGTCGATGAAAATTCCGTGTCGAAACTGGTGGAAAAACTCGGCTCACAACGTGGTTTGCAGATTACCTACGACGTATTGAAAGGCGCCGACCATTATTACCGGCAAACGCAGAATGAACTGGACGAAACGGTCGATCAGTTCATCAGCTCAACGATGGAGACACTGCGTGCCAAACCGCGCATCAAACCGGATAGAAAGCGCCGCCAGATATCGCCTGAGCAGCGCCTGTTGTCTGCGTTAGAGTCAATGGAAGACGACGTTTTGCCCTAACCGCCAGATAGGCAAAGGCCTGCGCTTCCACCACATCACCTTCCCAGCCGACATCTTCTGTCGTGACAACATGGTCCAGTAATTCGCACAGCATCTTCATCAATGCCGGATTATGTCGCCCGCCACCGGAAATGATCCATTGTTTCGGCGGCACAGGAAAATGTTTCGCCGCCATGGCAATCGTCCGCGCGGTAAAAGCCGTCAGCGTTGCCGCCGCATCTTCGACCGGTAAATGCAGTACCTGCATCAGGCTGTATTCATTACGATCCAGTGATTTAGGCGGTGTTTTGTCAAAATAGTTATCATATAAATAGCCTTCCAGTATATCCTCCTGCACCGTACCTTTGGATGCAAGTTCACCATCTTTATCATACATCGCGCTGGTTTTCTGCAGCACAAGGTCATTGACCAGCGCATTGCCCGGTCCGGTATCAAAGGCAATAATATCATGCTCTCCTTCACCGACCCAGGTCACATTCGCCACCCCACCGACATTCATCACCGCCACCGGCTTGTCCATGTCAGACACCAGCGCCGCGTGATAGATCGGTACCAGCGGTGCGCCCTGTCCGCCGGCTATGATGTCGCTTGAACGGAAATCAAACACCACTTCGATGCCGGTTTTCTGCGCCAACATCGCCGGATTGCCGATCTGCCAGGTAATACCTTGATCAGGCCGGTGGTCGATCGTCTGTCCGTGAAAACCGACCAGCGCAATCTCTTCGGCCTTCTTGCTGCTTTTCTCCAGCAGCGCTTCGACGGCTTTGACGTGATAATAGGTCAGTTCATTGCGCACATAGGCAATGTCGCCCGACTGCTGCACCGCATGATGCAGCCCCTCCTGAAAGGCATCGGGATAGGGGTGGCTGATCCACTCCCCACGCTCATGGACAGTTTCACCGTCCGTCAGAATCAGTGCCGCATCGACACCGTCCAGCGAGGTGCCGCTCATCAATCCGATTGCCCAGAGTTTGTCTGCCATCTTGCCTTTCCCACCATTTCGGTTTATGTCAGGCGCAGCATAACAAAAACCGGAAAAAAACCAATGCAGGATTTTATTTCTGAGTGCCGCGCCCGCGGTTATTTTCATCAATGTACCGATGAAGACGCACTGCGTGAGCTGATGGCGAAGGACACCATCACCGCCTATATCGGCTTTGACTGTACCGCACCGAGCCTGCATGTCGGCTCACTGCTGCAGATCATGATGCTGCGTCTGCTGCAAAAATGCGGGCACAGGCCGATTGTGCTGATGGGCGGCGGCACGACCAAGATTGGCGATCCGTCGGGCAAGGATGAATCGCGCACCATGCTCTCTGACGCAGCTATTCAGGCGAATATGGAAGGGATCAAAGGAGTATTTGAAAAATTCCTTGTGTTTGAAGACAACACTCGTCATCCCCGCGAAAGCGGGGATCTTAAGATTCCTGCCTCCGCAGGAATGACACCGAACAACAAAGCCATCATGGTCAATAATGATGACTGGTTGAAGGAAATTAACTATATTGAATTCCTGCGTGATTATGGCCGTCATTTTTCGGTCAACCGCATGATGACGATGGAAAGCGTCAGGCAACGGCTGGAGCGCGAATCGCACCTCTCCTTTCTTGAATTCAACTACATGATTCTACAAGCTTACGACTTCGTTGAATTGAACAAGCGTTTAAATTGCCGCCTGCAGATTGGTGGCTCCGATCAATGGGGTAATATTGTGATGGGAGTGGATTTGAATCGACGACTGTATGAAGAGGAACAGGTCGCTGTTATGGATGAAGCGATAGAGGAGGAGTATTTTCAGCAGAAAAGTGCAAAATATCTCTTCGGCCTTACCTCTCCGCTCATCACCACCGCCTCCGGCGCCAAGATGGGCAAGACGGCGGAAGGCGCGGTGTGGCTGTCGGAAGAGAAACTCTCGGCCTATGACTACTGGCAGTTCTGGCGTAATACCGAAGATGCGGATGTCGGGCGTTTCCTGCGCATGTTCACCGAACTGCCGCTGGAGGAAATCGAGGAATTGGAAAAGGCCGAAGGCGCAGCAATCAATGACGTGAAAAAACGTCTGGCCACCGAAGCGACAACCCTGCTGCACGGCAAAGACAAGGCCGAAGCCGCGGCAGAGACGGCCCGCAAAACCTTTGAGCTGGGCGGTGTGGGCGAAGCGCTGCCGGAGATTTCCATTGCCAAATCTGAGTTGGAAAGCGGCATTCCCGCTTTCAAACTGTTGCAGGAGGCAGGGCTGGCCAAATCCGGCAAGGAAGCGCGTCAAAAAATCCGTGAAAAGGCCGGCAAGGTTAATGATATCGCCATAGAGGATGAAAACCAGCCGATTGGTTTAAACGACATCACCGAAGAAGGACATATCAAACTCTCGGTCGGCAAGAAACGCCATGCGCTGGTGAAAACGGCCTAATCCGTATCCGTCGCGCCTTCGACCGGCTGATCGAACATATCGAAAAACTTGCGGGTAAAGCCCGGCGTCAGCACCGACAGCGGATTCACCATCACCTGCGCTTCTTCATACGGACCGCTGACACTATAGTTGAAGGCAAATACGCCTTCCCCTTCCCCGCCGGTCAATACCTGGCCGATCAACGGAATGTGGCTGAAAAAGGAATTCAGCGCATAGGCCGGTACAATGCTGCCTTCGATATCGAGAATCGTATTGTTCAGATTGATGGTGCCCTCCGCCAGAATGCCGAGCGACGGCCCGGCCGAGCGCGCATCCTTGACCGCCAGCAGGTCATTGGCGAACACGAAATCGCTGCCCAGCTTGCTGAAGGAAATCCCCTTACCCGAAAGCGCATCGAACAATCCGGGCAGCGACATCAGATTGAGCAGTTTCCCAAGCACCGGCGCATCGCGCAGGGTATAATTGGTAATGATCGCGCGCCCGACCAGCGGCCGCTCGGGTTTGCGGTCGTCATATTCGCCTTTGATCTGCAACGTCCCGCCATACATGTTGTCCAGTATGTCCGCCTTACGCAGGAAATTGCCGGCATCGGTACTCTGCATCACGAAGAAGCGTTTGCCTTCTTCATGATAAATCCGCATTTCGGCATTATGATATCTCTCCGGATCGAGATTGACCGACAGATCCGCCGAGCGGCAATAGTTTCCCAGACAGTCAATCGTACCTTTGGCATCATAAAACTGACGATTCTCTCCTATGGTCAGCTGGCCGATATCGACCTCAAGCCGGATCGCCGGAAAATCGCTGATACTCGTCATATCGTCTTCGTCCGAGATAAACGGACTCAGATCGAGCTTCCGGCCCGAGATGGCAATCTCCTCTCCTCCGCTGCGCTGTTTATAACGCAATGCGATACGCTGCCCGTTGAATATCAGTGAAGGCGCATACACACTGAGCGGATGTTTCCGCGCCTGATCGAGCGTTACCGTTGCGTTGCCTGAGAGTTGCCCGCTCTCCAGCGTCACATCGACGACCTTGCCCGGACGGTACTGACTGTCCAGCGACGTTGACAGCCTGGCCTTAGCAGGCGTGCCCGCCGGTTTTGTCCATTGAATATCGGCAACGGACAGCACCGCATCGGTCAGATCCAGTTCGGCCGTGATCGGAGCAATATCTCCCTCCGGTTGCATGGTCAGCCGGCAGGCAACAACACCTGACTCAATCCACTTCGGCAGGGTAGATCCAAACTGCTCTGCCTGCTTGGGTGTGATGGTGAATGACGCGTTATAAATACCCTGATCCTGCGGTGTATCCCTTGCATCAAAACGCACGGAAACGCCGTTGAGCGCTCCGTCAATAATCAACGCCACCTCTTGTGAGTCTGCCGCGAACAACCCCTTGGCACCGGTAACGGAATAGCCATCGAACAGATCGGTATAGGCCAGGCCCTGTCCGTCAAACGCGACTTCATAGATCACCGAATCAAAATTCGGTTCACCATCTTCGGACTTACCGGAAAAACTATCGAACCCAAGCTTCACACTACCGGACACCGGACCAGACGCCTGATCATGCTGCATGGGAAGGGGCAGTTCAAACGGCAGTGGCGCCGTATTGACATATTCAAGTATGTCATCAAGACTCGAGGTCAGTTTCAAATCAATCTCAATCGGCACATTGGGATGATTCAAATCCGTAAAGGTCAGCATACTGTCTTTGACGGCCGTGTCCTTAAGCGCCCGCGCATTGGTAATATCGGCGCGCATCGTATCGCCGGTAAAATAGACCGTACCATCCACCTCCTTCGCCTTGGGGAATCCCGGCAGGTAATTCACTTCGGCACTCCTGACAGTAACCGAGGCTTTCAGGAACTCCGACGGTAAATTTTCCTGATCAAAGTCCTCCGGTTTCAGCGAAATGGTCACATCGGCTTTGGTCGCCATGCCGCCTTTGATCGAGGTAATGGTCCAGTCACGTGATTGCGGTGCATAGCCTATCGGCCAATAGCGGTATAAATGCTGCGGCGGCATGTTTTCCGCATTCGCCGTCAGATCGACATACACCCCCTCTTGCGTTCTTTTCAGGGTGGCATCGGCCCAGAGCTTTGTGTCCACCTTGTCGATATCGATTGTCAGATTTGAAACGGAAACTTCTTCGAAATGATCCTGTGCACTCAGTTCAAACGCAATCGTTTTCAGCGGAATCATTTCAGGAAAAAAACCTTCTTTGTAAAGCGTTCCCTCCTCTCCCTTCAAGGTGGTTTTCACTTGCGTCACCCGGTTCATATCCTTCACAGACACTGCAAAAGGCCCGGACAAGGGAATATCCAGATGCGGCACATCCTGACACAAGCTCAACAGAGAACATATCACCGAAGGGTTAATGCCATTCACTTCGCCGGACGCGTCAGTGGTGCCAGTCTGCAGATCCACCGAAGAAAACACCTTGATTTCTGCCGCCATATCGCCCTTATGCAACTGGCCGGTCATGCTAGCAAATAGCTGCTGCATCTTACCGATATCTGCCTCAATATTCACCTGCCTGATCTCACCCAACGTTTCTTCCTGTTCATTCTGTATGAACAGGCTGGCGCCATGAACGGACAGAGATTTGCCCGGAAATAACGATATGAGATCATTCATGGAAAATGCGTCATCACCATTCACTTCAGACATGCCGGAAACGCTGCCGACACGCAGGCTTCCCTCTTCGGTTTGAATCAGATAAAATGACGGGTTTTCAACGATCAGCCGGTTGATATCCAGTTCACCCCGTAACAGGGACAGCGGATTGATCGTCACCACCACTTCGGGCAGTTCGACCAGACGCCCTAGCGTTTCATGATCCGCCGTCGTGCTTAGCAGATGAATGGCAAACGGCCGCTGCCAGCCGTCCCATTGCAGGGTACTTTCGCTGATGGACAGCGCCAGATGCGGACTACCGGCGGTTAATGCCTCTTCGATATAACCGTTGAAACGGCTGATGGAATGCGGCCCGGTCATCAGCCAGCCCCAGAAGGCGGCGATCAGCAGTATGGCGACAACAGCAATTCTTAAGAAAATTTTGTAGGGAACAGGCGACAAATTATACTTTCATCCGCATTAGAGTGATTTATGGTGGCAGCATGACATCACCATTCGCCCTGTTAGATAGCATGCCGCCGCTGCCGGACGCAAGCAGTCCGGAAGATCGCATGCAAGACTGTGAGCAACTGAAAAAACAGTTTTATGAGGCTGGTAATGATCATACATGTCTGGATGCTTTGTTTTCACATAAAAATGCTTCTGCGCTGTTAAAACATATTGTCCACCATTCACCCTATCTGACGCGCCTGCTGATGCACCACCCGCTTGTTTTTCCCGAATTCTGCCGGTATGGGCCGGATCACTGCATGGCACCGCTCACGCAGCGTCTGACATCGCCGGACACTTTGTCACTTCCGGACACGCAGCTCGGCACCTTACTGCGCAACAGCAAACAACAGATAGCGCTTATTACCGCCTTGGCGGATATGGCAGGCATATGGCCGCTTGAGCGGGTTACCCAAGCATTATCCGACTTTGCCGCCACCGCTACCCAGACCGTCCTGGACAGGCTGTTGTTCAAATATTATAAGGAAAAAACCATCACACTTATCTCACCAGAACAGCCTTCACAACATAGTGGCATCGTTATTCTGGGCATGGGAAAACTGGGAGCGGGTGAACTTAACTATTCCAGCGATATCGACCTGATCATGTTGTATGAACCAGACAAGCTCAACTATCAGGGACGAAAAAGCACGCAGCATTTTCTGAACAAACTGGCGCAGGAACTTGTCTGGCTGATGCAGGAGCGCACACAGGACGGCTATGTGTTCCGGACCGATCTGCGCCTGCGGCCTGATCCGGCTTCCACACCGCTAGCTGTTCCGCTGGATTCCGCCATCCGTTATTATGAAAGCGTCGGCCAGAACTGGGAACGTGCGGCGATGATCAAAGCACGCCAGATCGCAGGAGATGATGAATCCGGTCAGCAGGTAGTGGATTTTCTCGAGCGTTTCATCTGGCGGAAACATCTCGATTTTGCGGCCATCACTGACATTCATTCCATCAAACGCCAGATGAACACCAGAGTTGGGAATTCTACCATCGCCGAAGGCCATAACGTCAAAACCGGTATCGGTGGGATTCGTGAAATTGAATTTTTTGTTCAAACCCATCAGCTTATTCGCGGCGGCAGAACGCCGTCGCTTCGCCATCGCAGTACGGTGGACACGCTTAATGCCTTGTGTGATGAGCGGATCATCAGCGAAGAAGAGCGCGATAGCATGACAAACGCCTATCGCTGGCTGCGTCATATCGAACATCGCTTGCAGATGATCGATGATCAGCAAACGCATAGTCTGCCGGACGATACAGGCATGCTGGAACAGATCGCACCCTTTCTGGGATATGAGACCATCGAGCATTTCCGCAAAGATTTTAACCACACGGTCCGGCAGGTTCACACGATTTACACCGATTCGATGGAGGGAGGTCCTCCACTGACCAGCATCGGTAATCTTGTCTTCACCGGTGTTGAAGCCGACCCGGATACCTTGAAAACACTGGAAAGCCTTGGCTTTCAATCCGGTAAAAGCATTTCCGATACCATCCAGAACTGGCATCGCGGCTCACGTCGGGCAACCCGTAGCCAGCGCGCGCGGGAACTGTTAACTGAATTAATTCCTGCCATTCTGGAGTCGCTGGCAGACACCGCCAATCCCGATACCGCTTTTTTCCGTTTCGATGAATTTTTGTCAAAACTACCCGCAGGCGTGCAGATATTTTCACTCTTCTCTGCCAATCCAGAGCTATTGAAACTTCTGGCCACGATTCTGGGGAGCGCTCCTGCACTGGGAGAGACCATCAGCAAAAACCCTCTGCTGCTCGATGCGGTGATTGAAGGAGAATTCTTCGAGCCCCTGGCCGATAAACAGACATTGACCATACAACTCACAGACAAGCTTGCACAAGCGCA
The DNA here is from genome assembly GCA_028281385.1 of Rickettsiales bacterium. Classification (GTDB taxonomy): domain Bacteria; phylum Pseudomonadota; class Alphaproteobacteria; order Rickettsiales; family UBA3002; genus JANQJY01. Next base: position 11,689 of record JANQJY010000056.1, read on the forward strand.
TGACTATGAAGATGCCACACATATTCTCCGTACTTTCAAACACGAAAAGACTTTCTCCGCCGGTGTTCATATGCTCAAACAGCTGGCGAATGTCTCCGAGGTAAACCTGTTTCTGTCCGACCTCGCCGATGCAATTCTGCATGAGACCATGCAATGGGTGACACGTGAATTCACTGATCAATATGGAATCATTGAAGGCGGCCAGTTCGCTATCATCGCTTTGGGAAAACTGGGCAGCCGCGAACTCACCTTCAACTCCGATCTCGATCTGATGTTCGTCTATGACGCGGCAGATCTGGGCAGCGCATCCGATGGTCGGAAAAGCATCGATGCCCGCAGCTATTATCATCGCCTGACACAACGGCTGATGACCGCGATTACCATGAAGACCAGGGAAGGTGACCTGTATGAGGTGGATACTCGCCTGCGCCCCAACGGCGTGGATGGCCCTATCGCCAGCACATTGGACGGGTTCACCACCTATTTTACCGATTCTGCCTGGACATTCGAATATATGGCGCTAACACGCGCCCGTGTTGTGTACGGCACCGATAGCGATTTCAGTGACATACTGACCGCCTTCATAGATGAACAGCTTCGCCGGCCACGGGATCGGGACACCCTTATTGAAGATATCTACGCCATGCGCACGAAAATTACCGAAACCTATTACAGTGATAACCCATGGGATATCAAACATGTGCGTGGCGGGCTGATTGATCTCGATTTCATCTGCCAGTATCTCCAGTTACGTTATGCGCATAAGCATCCGGACATGCTCACTACCTCCGCCACCGATATGCTCAACATTGCAGCGAAACATGATATTTTATCCGCCGGACAGACACAGGAACTCGTCAGCGCCAGAGTCATGCTGTCGGATATGTTATCTCTGTTACGGCTTTGCAGCGACCCCAGACAGATGCAACATCACATCCCCATGGGACTGCAGCAGTTGCTGTTAACACAATTCGATGCCACCGATTTTGATGCCCTGTTGACAAAACTGGTCGAAACTGAAACCAAGGTGCTACATTATTTTGATAACATGACACAGCTATAAGGAGCAAACCCATGGCCGGCACTGCAGAAAAACAGAGTTTCCAGTTAAGCGAAGGCGATAGCGCCCCTATCATTTCCCTGCCCACCGACGGTGACGGCAACATCCACACCGCCGATTATCAGGGTAAAAAGAATCTGGTGGTGTATTTCTATCCCAAGGACAACACGCCCGGCTGCACGACCGAGGCGAAGGATTTCCGGGATCATCTTGATGAATTTGAAAAGGCAGATACAGCCATCATCGGTGTTTCAAAAGACAGCTGTGCCTCACATGACAAGTTCAAAGCCAAATATGATCTGAATTTTATGCTGGCATCCGATGAAGAAGGCGACATCTGCGAGCAGTTCGGCGTGTGGGTCGAAAAGAATATGTATGGCAAGAAATATATGGGCATTCAGCGCGCCACCTTCCTGATCGACAAACAAGGCAAGATCGCCCGCATCTGGCCGAAGGTCAAAGTAAACGGGCATGTGGAAGAGGTGTTGGAGGCAGCTAAAGCCCTCTAGCCGGATAGGATGGTTTCAACATATGCCGGCACGATGTCCGTCGCCGGACCGTAGCGCGTTTCATGAAATAACGTCGCTCCCATGGACGGCTCGAGATTCAACTCAACACAATGCGCCAGATGATGGCTGGCTTCGGCGACAAAACCCGCCGCCGGATAGACATTGCCCGACGTGCCGATCGACATAAACAAATCGCACTCACGCAATGCCTGGTAAATCCGCTCCATCTCCAGCGGCATTTCGCCGAACCACACAATATGCGGCCGCCACGGACCATCCACCTCCATATCGCCATCCCAGTCAATCACTTCACCACTGTCGATATGGCGCGCTTTTTTCAACTCGCCATGCATGTGAATCAACTCACAGCGACCTTTGGGCGTCACGGCTGCCAGTGCCCGGTCATGCAAATCATCGACATTCTGCGTGACCAGCAACACATCACCTTCAAATTCCGTCATTAATCGGGCCAGCGCGTGATGCGCGGCATTGGGTTCCGCTTCTTTCAACTGCGCGCGTCGCTGGTTATAAAACTGATGTACCAGCGCCGGATCGCGTATAAAAGCTTCGGGCGTGGCGACATCTTCGACACGATGCTCGCACCACAGCCCGTCTTCAGCGCGAAAGGTCTGCAGTCCCGACTCGGCGGAAACCCCTGCTCCGGTTAAAATAACGATCTGTTCAATATCACCCGTAACATTCATCGAATTGTCATCATTTGTTCATCATTTCAACATATTACTACGTCAAAATAAAAGTGAAATACTATGTTTAACTGTTAAGGAATAATAGTTTGGCACCTGATTCTGGAAAAAAGCCTAGAAAGGCCCCGGTCCTGCCTCCGGCATTAACGCTGAAGGATATTTTCGGCACGGGTGATATTGAGGAAATTGAAGCTAAAATCGATAAACAATTGAAACGATATGATAAAGCCACATGTGAATTTGAGAAGCATTACTGTACTGACTCGAAACCTCATCAGTTAACGCACAGTGATTTAGAAGACGCCATTAACCAGTATTTTAACCTCAATGAAGAATATGACAAAATTTCCAACCCGCTTTATATGGCCCTTAACATCAATCATGCCGATGAAGACATTCGACGCATTTATCAAAAAGCACACAAAAAATTAGGTGAGTGTCACACACGTTTGAGACCGTTCATCCGTGCATTATCATATCTAGAAGCAAACTATGGAGAAAAATGTCTTGAATATTACGCATCCACCACATTAAGCAATCAGCACAAATATTATATAGGTTCTATCCAAACGCACCCTGAAGGCGAATTATCTGAAGACGCAATAAAAGCACTCGAGACCTTTACTCCGCTTCTTTCAAGAGCGGCGGAAGCCTATACCAGATTCATAGCATTGGCTACATTTGAAGTGGCCGGAAATCAGCTGTCTTACGGTGACCTCACTGATACCATAAGATATCCCAAGGATTTGGAAATACAAGAAAAAGCCGTAAAAATTCTCGAAACATTTCTTAATGATACAAAAACAAAAGAAGTCGCAACGGATGCCTTCAACGCAGCGATAGAAAATGCCGCAGCCCTACAAAAAATTTATAGATATGAACAGCCTCATTCAGACTATCATGCAGACAATGACATAGATGAAAAAATCGTTGAAAAGATGGTAGCCGCGCTTCACCAGTCCAACGTCGCAGAGCGCTATTTCCATAAAAAAGCAGAAATGATGGGTAAAAATATTCTTAAACTTGAGGATAAATGGGCTTCCATAGCTGGCTACCCACTACCGGTGAAGTCTGAATCCATGACACGGAAAAAAGATTCCATTGGCACGATTCGCTGGGAGTCCGCAGTCGATATTGTTGTCTCTGCATTCAGGCACTTTTCCGAAGAAATGGGACAAGCCGCACAGGAAGTTTTTGACAGTGGACGAATCGATGCCAAACCACGTCTTGGAAAGGAAGAAGGGATAGCATGGACACGATCATGCGGTGCCTCTGATGAGCCATGGATTCTCTGTAATTATCGCGGGCGCATTGAAGATATAGTGACATTAGCTCATGAAGTCGGGCATGCTGTCGGATTTAAACTCGCCAACAGACAACAGGGCAATATCTTGAACTATCAAAACACTCTTATTACTGAAGTCGCCGCCTCAATGGGAGAAGATCTTGTCTTTAAAGAACTGGAACGCCGACTTGCCACCAGCACTGACCCCAAAAAATCTACCTCATTACAGATTACAAAAATTGAAAACACATTACTCATGCTGCAACGAGGATACGAATATAATGTCGCCGTTAACCTCCATAAAACCTCCAACAAAGAAGAACGACCTTTAAGCACGGAGGAGATTTCCGATGCGTGGCTAAAAGAAATGCAGGCATTTACAGGCAACGCCGTCGATCCGGAAACGATTTCTGAAATGGGTTGGGCAGAAAACCAACAGTACATGGAGACACCTTTCTACCCTGGAGATTATGCAATGACCAAGCTCATTACATTGGCATTATTAGACCAGGTTGAAAAAGGTGAAAGAACCATGGACGACCTGTCGGAAAAGTTCGTGAATTACCTTAAAGCCGGGGGAACGAAAGAAGCGCCAAAGCTTTTAGAGGAACTTGGCACAAACATTACGGAAAAAGGCTTCTGGTCACACGCCTTAAAAACCGTCGACAAGATGGTCGATGAATTGGAGAAAAGCCAGGAAACCGACAAAAAGGCCAGTCATGCAGAAAGAATTACCAAGGCTAAAACTAGAACCGGTTCAAAAGCAAGAGAACATTAATCCATTCCTCTGTTTATCATCTGTGACTTTACATTGACCCGTCCTGAAATCATTCTAGATTGTTATTTCAGTCATTACTATACACGTCATCCCCGACGTTACGAGGTAGAAATGCTCAGCATTTCGTCACCGTAGTTAGATCAGGGATCTTGGTGCCTGAAAGCAAAAAGATTCCGGATCGCGCGACCAATCATGGGTCGCTTGTCCGGAATGACGGCTGCAAGGAAAAGGGAACTGCCAGATGAAAATTCTGATATTGGGTGCGGGCATCAGCGGGATATTATCGGCCTATTTCCTTGGCCGCAACGGCCATGAAGTCACAGTCATCGACCGTCAACCCGAGGCCGCCAGGGAATGCTCCTTCGCTAATGGCGGACAGCTCAGCTATTCCCATGCCGAGCCCTGGGCTAATCCTTACGTCTTTCCGAAACTCTTCAAATGGATGTGGCGTGACGACGCGCCGCTGGTGCTACGCTTTTCAACCGACCCGCATATGATTGCCTGGGGGCTTCGGTTTTTGTGGAACTGCCGCAAATCCGCTGCCGACCAGAACTGCCTGACCATGCTGCGGCTTGGCCTGCACAGCCGCGAGAAAATGCAGGAAATTGTGTCTGAGACCAAGCTCGAATTCGACTACCAGAAAAAAGGCATTCTGCATGTCTTCAGCAAGGAAGCAGAATTTGAACATGCACAGAAACAGGCGGAATTTCAGCATCAGCACGGCTGTGAAGAAACTATTTTGGACTGGAAGGAATGCCTTGAGCTGGAGCCGTCCCTGCAACACAGTACCAAAGCGATTTATGGCGGTATCCTCGCACCCGGTGACGAAAGTGGTGACATTTATTTGTTTACTCGGCAACTGGCCGATTATTGTACCCAAAACTTCGGTACGGAATTCATATATAACACGGAAATTCTGTCGCTTGATAAGGGTAATAATCAGGTGAATCATGTAGCAACCAATCGTGGTAACCTGCGCGCCGATGCCTACGTCATGTCGCTTGGAGCCTACAGCCCGCTTTACCTGCGCAAACTGGGGATTCGCATCCCCATTTACCCGATGAAGGGTTATAGTGTGACCTTTAACGCCAATGAACATTCGCCCACCGTCAGCATTACCGATGATGCCCTGAAGATTGTCTATTCACGACTGGGCGATCGTATTCGCTGCGCCGGCACCGCCGAATTCGCCGGCTATAATACGGATATCCGCAAACAACGAATCGATCCGATCCTGCGCGGTATTCACACCCTCTTCCCCAAGGCAGACTTGTCAGCAGTAGAGGAATGGGCCTGCCTGCGTCCGTCTACACCCGACGGTCCTCCTATCGTCGGCAAAACAACCTATGAAAATCTCTATCTGAATACCGGCCATGGCACCCTTGGCTGGACACAAAGCGCCGGTACCGGCAGTCTGCTTGCCGACATCATCGATAATAATACGCCCGAAATCCCGCTGGACGGATTGACGATCGAGCGCTACTGACTATTTTTTCGTCATTCTGAGCGTAGCAAGCAACCGCTTGCGGAGTCGAAGAATCCAGTCATCTTATGATGGTTTCCTATAAATCTTTCCATTCGGGGTTTTCTTGTTCTATCAGTGCTATTTTCTTCTCACGCCTCCATCCCTTTAGTTGTTTTTCTCGTTTAATGGCTGCATCCATTTCCGAATAGACTTCGTAGTAAACAAGTATTGTGCATCCATAGCGTTTGGAAAATCCATCGACAAGCTTTTCACGATGTTGATAAATACGGGCAACTAATTGTCCGGTAACACCAATATATAACGTACCATTACGTTTACTTGCCAAGATATAAATGGCGTGTTGTTTTTCCATATTACTGGATCCTTCGGCTCGAACATATCTGTTCTCGCTCAGGATGACCATGTAGAATTGTTTGCTAATACGTAAAAACACTACTAGAACATGGCTATGGAACCCACCCAGCATTATTTAGACGCACCCAATCTCGAAGGGCCGGAAGGAACACATAAGCTCGCTTTTCTCGACTGGGGCGATCCGCATAATGACAATGTTGCCATTTGTGTGCATGGGCTGACACGCAATGCACATGATTTTGATTATCTGGCGCGCGAATTATGTTCGACTCATCGTGTGATAGCGATTGATATGGCAGGGCGCGGAAAAAGCGGGTGGCTGGAGCATACCGCCAACTACAACTATGCCGCCTATATGGCCGACTGTATCGCGCTGATGGATAATTTTCACCTGCGCAGCGTCGAGTGGATCGGCACCTCCATGGGCGGTATCATCGGCATGATGATCGCGGCCTTTCATCCGAAACGCATTAAACGGCTGGTGTTAAACGATATCGGCGCTTTCGTGCCTAAAATCGGGCTGGAGCGCATTGTCGAATATGCCGCGCATACCCGCCATTTCACCTCGAAAGAGGAAGCAGAAAACTACTGCCGTGAGATATTTGCACCCTTCGGTATTACCGAAGAGGATGCATGGCAGCATCTGTTCACTCATACATTACGGCATGACGAGGATGGCACCATCCACTTTCATTACGACCCGAAAATTCTCGAACCGCTACGCATCGAAACCAAAAACTTCACCGAACTGCACGATATTGACCTGAGCGAATTATGGGAAGCGATCACGATTCCAACCCTGATTCTACGCGGAGCAGAGTCCGATATCCTCACTCCCGAAACGGTCAGTGCCATGCGTGCATCGAATGTCAAAGCGATGGCGCATGAATTCGAAGGAGTCGGTCATGCGCCATCATTAATGGTGAAAGATCAAATTGACGTTGTGGTTAACTGGTTACGAAACAAGCACGCGATGGCGTTAGCGATTTAATACAGTATCACAGACTGCATACGATCGGCGCACTGTTCAACAGCCCCCATCCCTGTAACAGGACGAGGCTTAAAAACGCGATACCAATACTGCGATTGGCTCGTTCCCGCGTGCCATACAGAAAATCATTCATTTCATGGAGAAACTCCTTGAAACTGGTGACAGCATATTGAATGGGTGTGGTTTTTCTCGCAATGACACGCATGAAAGCCTCCTTTTTCTTGATGATGTTCACTCTCCGATCCGAACAGATAAAAGTTAACATAAATTAACTAAAAATACTACTTAAATTTTATACTCTCGTACAAAAAACGTGACCCGCCAGAGATAATTTGTTAGCCTGAACAATGGGAGGTTCATCATGAATAATTTACGCCTGATATCATCTAATGCGCCAACGGTTATCACACAGAAAAAACCGGGCGAGCAAAAATCTACCTCGGCCGATTTGCGGAAATACTACCCGCGTCAACGCGCCAGGCTGAACATCATTCCCACCGACCAGCAACTGGAAAATCTGGTTAAACGTGCGCTGGAAGCCCTGTCAAAAGGCATTTTCTGGGACCGTGGTTCCATCATTAATATTGTATTGTAAGGGACTAGTGGCTAGAGATTAGAGGCTAGGGAACAGTTAATGGCTGACATATTGGAGTTACCAGTCCGAAGCTACCGCGATCTGAAAGTGTGGCAAAAATCCAAAACCCTGGTTTTGACTATTTATCAAGTCACTACTACTTTTCCTCAAGAAGAGTTATACGGTCTGACCACTCAAATGCGGCGTGCGGCAGTCTCCATTCCTTCTAATATCGCTGAAGGGAATGCACGCTCAACCAAGGACTATATTCGTTTTCTGGACATCGCATTAGGCTCGCTTGCAGAACTTGAAACGCAATGCGAACTGGCGTATGAAATAGGTTTTATTCATCGTGAATCATTGATCAATCTCATGGAGGAAGGCGACGAGATCGGCAAAATGCTTAGAGGACTACAGCATAGTTTGAAGTCAAAACTATCTCCCTAGCCTCTGGCCCCTATCCTCTAGCCTCTAAACATTATGGCTGAATTCTGGGAAGACCCGTTTAAGCTCTACGAGCAACTCTCCGACGAAGAACGGATGGTCATGGATAGCGCCGACGGTTTCGCTAAAGACGTGCTGCTGCCGGGTATTATCGACGCCTATCGCCATGAGCAGTTCGATGCGCAGCTGATGAAGGAAATGGGTAAGATGGGCTTTCTCGGCTGTACGATTGACGGCTATGGCTGCTCCGGTGTGTCGCATGTCGCTTACGGTCTGATCGCCCGCGCGGTGGAAGCGGTCGATAGCGGCTATCGTTCCGCCCTGTCGGTACAGTCGAGCCTGGTGATGCATCCGATCCATGCATTTGCAGGCGATACGGTAAAGGAACGCTATCTGCCCAAACTGGCCACGGCAGAGTTGATCGGCTGTTTCGGCCTGACCGAACCGGATCACGGTTCCGACCCGGCAAGTATGAAAATGCGTGCGGAAAAGGTCGATGGCGGCTACACACTCACCGGCGCCAAAACCTGGATCACCAATTCCCCCATCGCCGATATCGCCATTGTCTGGGCCAAGATTTACGGTGATCCCGAACATGAAGATGGTACCATCAAAGGCTTTATCGTCGAACGTGGCGATGGGTTCGATACACCGAAGCTCGAAGGCAAATTGTCGCTACGCGCTTCTGTTACCGGCATGGTCATGCTGGACGGCGCTTTTTGTCCCGAGGAAAATCTGCTGAATGTTTCCGGCCTGAAAGGGCCGTTCAGTTGTCTCAACAAGGCGCGTTACGGCATCGGCTGGGGCGCGCTCGGCGCAGCAGAAGACTGCTACCGCACCACCCGCAGCTATGTGCTGGAGCGCGAACAGTTCGGCCGGCCGCTCGCCGCCAATCAGTTAATTCAGAAAAAACTCGCCGATATGATGGTCGATATTGCGCTGGGCTATCAGGCGGCATTGCGCGTCGGACGGCTGATCGACGAAGGCAACTGGCAGCCGGAGATGATCTCTGTCATCAAGCGCAACAACACCGGCAAAGCACTCGACATCGCCCGCACCTGCCGCGACATGCTCGGCGGCAACGGCATTTCCGACGAATATCACGTGATGCGCCATATGGTGAATCTCGAAGCGGTCAACACCTATGAAGGCACGCATGACATCCATGCGCTGATCTTAGGCCGCGCCATCACCGGCATTCAGGCGTTTTACGACGGGTAGAAAGCATTTGCCGGTTTACATTTTTTATTTTCCATCTATTATTTTCAACCAGTGACGGGGCGTAGTAACCCCTCAGAAACATGCGATTTATCGAGCGCGTATTCACGCTACAGCTCCTCTTTACCCTTTTGGGTCGAGAGGACGCGGGAATACAACACCGCTTGCGGGAATACCGCGTGCGCCGGTTTCTGGGCGTTACTAACCTCTCGGCACCTGACTTATAAATCGGTGCCATGCCTCGTTCAAACGAAACAACGTGACGAGGTGCGTATGGGTTATCGCTATCAGAATAAACTCGATGAAAGGAACGAAAAAGACTACTACCGCAATCTGTCGTCATACCAGCGCCGGCAACTCATGAGACATTATCTTCGGCTGCTGCTCATAGCCGTGTGCATTCTTTATCTCATTGTCCGATAACCGGCATATCATTTGTTGCTTGCCTGTCCCCGTATGTCTGCGTTATAGCTGGCGGCATGACATACCTCGTCTCCATTATTATGATTATCATCCTGACTGCCTGCGCCACGCCGGAACAGCGCGCTGCCTATCAGAAAATGATCGATGATCAGGATCATGCTGAATGCGTCAAGCTCGGCTTTACCCCCAAAACCGACAGCTATGGCGACTGCCGCCTGCGGCTGAAGGAAATGCGGATCAAAGCGAACCGGCCGGTCTATTACCCGTCGATCGGCGTCGGCTATCACCACCATCACAGGCATCGCTGGTAACCTTGGATCTCAACGCCTGCACAGAGTTTGCTCATTCACTGGCCGATCTGGCACGCCCGATCGCCAGACGCTATTTTGCCTCCGGCTATCACATGGCCACCAAAGCCGATGACAGCCCCGTCACCCAGGCCGACACCGAAATAGAATCCGCCATTTGCGATGCCATCCGCCAGCAGTATCCCGAGCACGGCATCTATGGCGAGGAAAGCGGTCAACAGGATATCGACCGCGAATGGGTCTGGGTGATCGACCCGATCGACGGCACCAAAGCCTTCATTGCCGGTAAACAAACTTTCACCACACTGATTGCGCTCTGCCAGCGGGGCGTGCCGGTGCTCGGCATCATCGATCAGCCGATCAAAGAAGAACGCTGGTGTGGTGTCAGCGGCACTGCCACCCGCTTCAATGGCGAACCGGTCAGCGTTGCGCCCTGTGATACGCTGACAGACGCCGTGCTGGCCACCACCTCTATCCCCTATTTTACTGCCACACAGGCTATCGGCTTTCGCAGACTGGAACAGGCAACCGGCCAGACCCTTCTCAATCACGACGCCTATGCCTACGGCATGCTGGCCAAGGGAGAAGCAGACATTGTGATCGAATCTGGTCTGAAACCCTATGATGTCTGTGCGCTCATACCGGTTGTCGAAGGCGCCGGCGGTATCATCACTGACTGGCAGGGAGACGCGGTCACCATGCACAGTGCCGGAGATGTCATTGCTGCCGGTAATAAACTACTTCACACGGAAGTACTTTCCCTGCTACACAACCATCCATAACATTTATCGTCATTGCGAAGGAGCACGAGCGACTGAAGCAATCCATACCACGCAATCCGGCCTGTGTAGATTGCTTCGTCGTCCGTCCCCACTTCGTGGGTTCGAGGCTCCTCGCAATGACGGATAAGAGGGTTTATGACAGACAACACGCTCCATATCATTGGTGCCGGACTGGCCGGTAGTGAAGCCGCCTGGCAAGCCGCCAATGCGGGTGTGAAGGTTATTCTCCATGAAATGCGCCGCACCGGTAGGCGCACTGACGCGCATCATACCGCAGGCTGCGCCGAACTGGTCTGCTCCAACTCCTTTCGCTCGGATGATTATGAGCGTAGCGCCATCGGCTTACTGCATGAAGAAATACGGCGATGCAATTCGCTGATCATGCGCTGTGGCGATGCGCATAAAGTCCCTGCTGGTGGAGCGCTGGCGGTCGATCGCGAGCATTTCTCCACCGCCGTAACCGAGGCGCTTGAAGCTCACCCCAACATCACCTTTTCCGACGAAGAAATCACCACTCTGCCCGATGCGTCTGCTGGACAGGTGATCGTCGCTACCGGCCCGCTAACCTCCGATGCTCTGACCAACAGCATCCTCGCCCATACCAGCGAAGAGTATCTCGCCTTTTTCGATGCGATTGCCCCGATCGTCTATAAAGAGTCGGTCGATATGAACAAGGCATGGTTCCAGTCGCGCTATGACAAGCCCGGGCCGGGCGGTACGGGTGCGGATTATATCAACTGCCCGCTGACAAAAGACGAGTATTATGCCTTTATCGACGCGCTGCTGGAAGGCAAAAAAACCGAGTTCAAAGAGTGGGAAAAAAATACGCCCTATTTCGAAGGCTGCCTGCCGATCGAGGTCATGGCCGAACGCGGACGCGAAACGCTGGCCTACGGCCCGATGAAGCCGGTGGGGCTAACCAATCCGCACAGCGAAGAGGCACCCTATGCCGTCGTGCAATTGCGTCAGGATAACAAGCTCGGCACGCTCTATAACATCGTTGGCTTTCAAACCAAACTGACATGGGGCGAACAAACCCGAATTTTCCGCACGATTCCGGGGTTGGAGCAGGCCGAATTCGCCCGTCTCGGCGGCATTCACCGCAATACCTTCATTCACAGCCCGCGTCTGCTGGATACGTGGTTGCGGCTGAAATCATCGCCTCATATCCGCTTCGCCGGACAGATCACCGGTGTCGAAGGCTATGTCGAAAGCGCGGCCTGCGGATTGCTCGCCGGACGCTTCGCAGCAGCGGAACTGCTGGAAGAAAATATCGCTCCGCCGCCCGACACCACCGCACTTGGCGCCCTGCTGTCGCATATTACCGGCGGCGCAGACGCACATAGCTTCCAGCCGATGAACATCAATTTCGGTTTATTTCCGCCGCTTGCAGGCAAAGTGAAAAAGAAAGACAGACCACAACGCCATGCTCAACGCGCATTACAGGCATTGGAGGAGTGGGCGGACGATATTGACAGTCAGGCAGCGTAATAAATCATCGTATACAGCATAATCAGTTGCAGCACAATTAAGCTAATGATGCTGACATACCAGGTTGTTCGTTCCTGCTCTGTGCCATCGCGGTAATGTTTTATTTTGGGAAAGACACGCATTTGCTTGCACCTCGCGATCTTTTGGAGCAGCGTATACTAAAATACGGAATTTGTCAACGAAACTGGAATTATTATAAAAACATAAGCCGTGTTTTAATTAGTAAAATCAATTGAATATAATGTAATTTATCAGGTAGCGTCTTAAGATCGTGATCAAGGCGTTTTATTTTGCTTAAATAGACACTCAGATACCATCTGAAAATACGCATTACTTTCAAACCAGCACCAGATGATTTCTCCATTTTAATAAGTGCCTTGTTTTCATTATCCACAGCTTCACACAACTGTTTCACAAAGAGAGAGAATGCTTCAAACAGCATGTCATCGTTCAGCCGGAACAGCTGACTGGCGTTTAGACCATGTTGTTTGAGCATATCCTGCGGCCACAGGCACCGCCCATGTTGTGCCAATGCAAGCGTTGAGCGCAGCAGCCCGATCATCGCCCAGGCGCGGCCCAGCGCCATGCAATAATCGGCATACTCTCCTGTATTATCGACACATCGCGCCATCAGTTGGAACAATGCGCCCGCGCTGTCATCCAGATAAGCTTCGAACTGCTCCTGCGTGTCGAATGGTACCTTCTCCAGATCCTTCAGACGCGCTTCGAGCAGCCGCTCAAAACATGCGCGCGGCAAATCATACCGGTGAATCACCTCATTCAGCGCCAGCGCGACCGGATGTTGCCTGACAGGTTGCCCGCCATACATCTCATCCAATGCCTCGCGCCACCAGGTAAAGCGGATCAGCGCCGTCATCTCCTCGGTGGTGACTTCACTGATAGAGACAATTTCCTGATTGAATGCCAGCAATACAAACCAGGCGGGCTGAGCCCGCTTAGGCGCGAACAGAGTGCAGAGATAACGGTCGTAATCCTGCGAGCGGACCCGCTCGATCAGATAACGCAGCTGTTTATTATCCATGGAAAATTTACCACTTGTTAAGCAGCCCGTGATACCGTGGCGAAAGGTACAATGCAAGCATGGGAGCATCAATGCAACGCGTACATATCATCGGTGCGGGGATGGCGGGATTATCCGCCGCGACCTGTCTGGCGGAAAAAGGCATTCATATCTGCCTGTATGAGGCGGCCAAACAGGCGGGCGGACGTTGCCGTTCCTATCACGACCCGGTACTGGATCGGGTGATTGATAATGGTAATCATCTGATCATCGGCGCCAACCGCCATGCGCTGGAGTATATTGAGCGTATCGGCGCTTCCGACTCTTTCCTGACGCCACCGGCCATCTATCCTTTTGTTGACCTGGCGCATGGAACACGCTGGCAACTCAGCCCGCCCTTTTATCTGCCCGGACTACCACTCAGCGAATATCGGCGGCTGATTCGTCTGTTCACCAGCCATGGCGACCAGACCGTTTCCGACTGCATTGCACCGGACAGCCTGCTTTCCAAACGCTGGATCGAACCGCTATGCGTCTCGGCGCTCAACACCTCGCCGGATAGTGCTTCAGCCACTATGCTGCGGCATATCCTGCTACAGGGTTGTTTCATGGGTAGAAAGGCGGCACAGCCCTATCTGGCCAACATATCGCTGCATGACAGTCTGGTAGAACCGGCACTGACCTATCTCAAACAACATCAGGCCGATATTTATTACCAGCATACGCTGAAATCATTCGAACAGCAGGACGGCCGTATCACCCAACTGCGTTTCAGCCACAACCGCTTAAGCATTGCCGAGAGCGACCACATCATCTTCGCCCTGCCCTATCATCAAATCACCACGCTTCTGCCGGAGATCAAAGACCCGGCTGACTACAGCCCCATCGTCAACGGCCATTTCCTCTATCCGCATGGGCGTCACCCCGGAGAGATTCTGGCTGTCACCGGCGGTGACGTCCAGTGGCTGTTTTTCAAAAACGGGCTGATCTCTACCACCACCAGCGCCGCTACCACACTGGCGGCGTTGGATCAAGACAGCATCGCCAAGCGCTTGTGGGCCGATATAGGCAAGCTGCTCGATATAAACGATCCTCTGCCTGCACATCGTATTGTCACCGAAAAACGCGCAACTTTTGCCTGTACACCGGGGGCACTGAAAGCACGTCCCG
>JANQJY010000084.1 GCA_028281385.1 Rickettsiales bacterium
ATGTCGTGGTGCGGGGGCGGGGAGATCAGGCCGACCCCGGGGGTGGAGTGTCTCACCCGCGCGATCTGCCGGTTGACCTTGTGGCCTGGAAGCTGCCCGCCTTCGCCCGGCTTGGCGCCCTGGGCGACCTTGATCTGAATTTCCTCGCAATGATTCAGGTAATTGGCTGTCACCCCGAAACGGCCGGAGGCGACCTGCTTGATAATGGAATTGGCGTTGTCGCCGTTGGGATAGGGTGAATAGCGCTCCGCCCCTTCACCGCCTTCGCCGGAATTGGACATGGCGCCCATGCGGTTCATGGCGATGGCCAGCGTTTCATGCGCTTCGGCGCTGAGCGCGCCCAGCGACATCGCCGGTGCGCAGAAGCGTTTGCGGATATCGGTGACCGATTCGACGCGGTCCGCCGCAATCGGTTTCCTGTCGGAACGAATATCGAGCAACTGCCGCAGCATCACCGGCGGTTGCTGATAGACCATCTCGGTGTATTTTTTATAAGTTGAATAAGCGCCAGTGGTCACCGCAGTTTGCAGCGTATGAATCATCGGCCCTTCGAGCGCGTGCTTTTCGCCTCCGGTGCGGTAGTTATAGAACCCGCCGATGGGCAGCGTGGCGGACGGCGCATGGTTCCACGCATCGTGATGCTGTTTGAGCAGGCGGGTTTCCAGCCCTTCCAGCCCGATGCCGGAAATACGCGACGGCAGGCCGGGAAAAAATTCCGATGCCAGCGAGCGTGACAGGCCGACCAGTTCGAAGTTATAGCCGTTGCGGTAGGAACTGACGATGGAAATCCCCATTTTCGACATGATTTTCAGCAGCCCCTGTTCCATCGCTTCCTTGAAACGGTAGAGTGCTTCGCGGGCTTCCATCTCGCCGAGCAGGCCGCGTTTGTGGCGGTGACGCAGGCTTTGTTCTGCGAGGTAAGGGTTGACGACGGTGGCGCCGACACCGATTAGCACCGCCAGATGATGCGGATCGAAACATTCGCCGCTGCACACAATGATCGAGGCGCGCTTGCGGAGTTTTTCCTGCACCAGATGGGTGTTGATGGCGGCGGTGGCCAGAATCATCGGAATGGCGGCATGGTGTTTATCGCGCGTTTCATCGCTTAAGATCAGGTAAGACCGGCCGCATTCGACGGCCTCGGTGGCTTCGCGCACGATGCGGTCAAGCCCGTGACGCAGTGCTTGCGGGTCGCCCGTCGCATCAATGCAGCTACTGATAACGGTAATCTTGCGCGAAAAATGGGTCTTGAGGGTTTCCAGCTCATGCGTCAGCAGGACGGGTGAATCGAGCGTCAGCGAATCCTGATAGGAATTATTGAGCGAAAGCAGATTGCCGTCATTGCCGAAGCGTGTGAACAGGCTCATCACATTGCGCTCGCGTAGCGAATCGATCGGCGGGTTGGTCACCTGCGAGAAATTCTGTTTGAAATAATGATGAAAACCGCGCGGTTGGCGTGACAGCACGGCCAGCGGCGTATCGTCGCCCATCGAGCCGACCGGTTCTTTCGCGTCTTCCGCCATAGGCGAGAGAATGGTTTCGACATCTTCAAAACTCATCCCCACCGCCAGCTGGTTGCGGTAGAGCTTTTCCTCGTCATACAGCGGCGGCAGATCACCCTTGTCGAGATCCTCCCGCCGCAGCACGGTGATCTGTTTGACCCATTCCTCATAGGGATGTTGTTCAGCCAGCATATCCTTAAGCGCACGGTCCTTGTAAAGTGTTCCGGCGTCCAGATCGATGGCGATGCTCTGGCCGGGACCAAGCCGCCCTTTCTCCCGAATATTGCTTTCTTCCATCGGCACCATGCCGCTTTCCGAGCCGATCAGCAGAAGATTATCCTGCGTGATCGAATAGCGCATGGGGCGCAGGCCGTTGCGGTCCATTCCGGCGACGATCCACCGTCCGTCGGTGGCGGCGATGGCGGCCGGTCCGTCCCACGGCTCACAAATGGTGTTCAGGCAATGATACATGTGTTTGTGCGACTCCGGCACATTGGCGGCCATGCTCCAGGCCGGCGGGATCAGAATCTGTTTGGCCAGCGGCGCCCCATGTCCGGCCTGGGTCAGCAGTTCCATCACCGCATCCAGCGCGCCGGTATCCGACAGATGCTTGGGAATGGCTGGGCGCAGATCACGTTCATAGCCTGCCAGCCGCTCGCATGCCATGGTTTCCTGATGGCTGCGCATGAAATTGATATTGCCTCTGATGGTGTTGATCTCGCCGTTATGCGCGAGGGTGCGGAACGGTTGTGCCAGCGCCCAGGCCGGATCGGTATTGGTCGAAAAGCGCTGATGAAAAATCGCGTAGTTGGAAATGATTTTCGGATCGTTCAGATCGGGATAGAATTCGGCCAGCTGCTCGGCGCGGAACAGCCCCTTATAGACGATGTAGCGGCAGGAAAGCGAGCAGATGTAAAAATCACGGATGGCGCGCTTGTAGATTGTCTTTTCGATGCGCTTGCGGATGATGTATAAGTCGCGCTCGAACGCATCTTCATCGATGCCGGTTTTCCCGGCGATGAGTATCTGATCAATTTCCGGTCGGGTATCGTTGGCGACTTCGCCGATGACCGACGGGTTGATCGGCACCTGCCGCCAGCCATGGATGCGGTGGCCGAATTTGAGAATCTCGCGTTCGATCACGGCACGGCAGGCTTCCTGAGAGCGTAGGTTTTTCTTGGGCAGAAAGATCATGCCGACGCCGAGCAAGGTGTCCGGCTGGTAGGATTTACCCATGCGCTCGACACGCCGGATGAAGAAGTCCTTGGATAGCTGGATATGAATACCGGCGCCATCGCCGGTTTTACCGTCGGCATCAACCGCGCCGCGGTGCCACACCGCCTTGAGCGCATCAATTCCCAATTCGACGACGTCGCGGCGCGCGGTACCGTCGACTGAGGCAATCAGCCCGACACCGCAGGCATCATGCTCCGCTGAGGGATCATACAATCCCTCGCGTGCCAGCTGTTCTGCGCGTTGCTGAAACTCACCGGACCAGGGTGTCATGCCGTCGCCTCCTGTTGTAATTCCTTTAAGGCGGAAATGGCGGATTGCTGTTTCAAATAGCTATCCATTGCCTCTGCCGCTTCGCGACCGTCCTTGATCGCCCAGACCACCAGTGAGGCGCCGCGCACGATATCACCTGCGGCGAACACGCCAGGCAGTGAGGTCATCATGCTGCGGTCAATCTGCAAGGTTCCCCATTTGGTGACGGTCAGATCCGGGCAGTTGAACAGGATGGGCAGATCTTCGGCCTCGAATCCGAGTGCGGTGATAACCATATCGGCATCGAGCGCCACATCGGCATCCGGCATGGGGATCGGTTGCAGACGGCCCGAGGCGTCGGGTGCGCCGAGCTGCATTTGCTCGACAAGAATCTCTTTGATCTTTTTTCCGCCCTTCAGCGCTTTGGGCGCGCTCAGCCATTTGAACACCACGCCTTCCTCTTCGGCATGTTTTACCTCACGTGCTGAGCCGGGCATGTTTTGACGATCCCGCCGATAGAGGCAGGTTACGGAAGCAGCTTGCTGACGCACGGCGGTGCGCACGCAGTCCATCGCCGTATCTCCGCCGCCGATGACGACGACTTTTTTACCCTCGGCATTCAGTTTGCCGCTGTCGAAGGCTTTGACTTTGTCGCCAAGCCCTGTGCGGTTGCTGGCGATGAGATAGTCAAGGGCAGGGAGCAGATTCGGTGCATCGCCATGCGGAATGGACAGCTGCCGCGCCTTATAGACGCCGGTGGCAATAAGCACGGCATCATGCCTGTCGCGCAGCTCTTCCATGGTGATGTCGTCCCCTACGGCGCATTCCAGATGAAACTGAATGCCGCTTTCGCGCAAAAGCGCCTCGCGGCGCTGCACCACGGTTTTTTCCAGCTTGAAGTTGGGAATGCCGTAGATCATCAACCCGCCGACACGGTCATAGCGGTCATAGATATGCACCTCGTAGCCTTTCTTTCGCAACTCTTCGGCGGCGGCCATGCCAGCCGGCCCGGCGCCGATAATGCCGATGGACAGACCGTTTTCCTCCTCCACCCTGATCGGCTTGACCCAGCCTTGCTCGAAGGCAGTCTCGGTGATGTGTTTTTCGACCTGGCCGATAGTGACCGATTCAAAGCCGTGCTCGATCACGCAGTTGCCCTCACACAGCCGGTCTTGCGGGCAGATGCGTCCGCAAATCTCGGGAAAATTATTGGTGGCGCTCGAGACGGCATAGGCCTCTTCCAGCCGGTCTTGTGCTGCGAGTTTCAGCCAGTCGGGGATATTGTTCTGCAGCGGGCAGTGGATCTGGCAAAAGGGAATGCCGCATTGCGAACAGCGACTGGCTTGTTCTGCTGCTGCCTGTGGATCGAAGGGTTCGTAAATCTCGTCAAAATGCTGTTTCCGGGATTTCGAATCCGCCAATACAGGGCGCTGTTGTGGAGTACGAATGAATTGAAGCAGCTTGCGCAAGTTGTTCCCTCATTTATTGGTGTGATTATGTTGCAACAGGCATGATAGCGCGGACAGAAGTAAAAAGTAAAGCAATCTGTGGGTTAATTGTTTTTCGGCGCGTCGATGGCTTTATTGACATGGATGGCGAAGTAAAGGTAACCGCAGGTCATAAACACGAAAACAAATGTCGGCAGGCCGCCGCCAGTCAGCATGAATACGGCATTCAGCAGGATGCCCGGTGTTAGCGCCACTGCGGTCAGACGTGCGATTGCATCAAACGGCATGTCCATATTGAACATCGAGGTGATGATCAGGCCGATCAGACTGAACATCAACACCTGGATAATGCGTACCAGAAACATGAACAGCATGATCGCTACCCACAGAAAAAAGCCGATCATGCCGTAAAGTGCGATTTTATTGTCGTCGAACCACACAAAGCCTTCCTCCACGATGTTGCGCACGATCTCGGCATTCAACAGTACATATTCCTCGCCCTCGGTCACTTCATCCCAGGTGCGAATAGTCGATTCGCCGTCCATCCGCTGGGTGACGATGGCGTCCTTGGTCACCAATATCCACGGCACGCCTTCCTTGCCCTCATCGAACATATCTTCTTCCAGACCTTTCGTTGTGGTTGATCCCTCCATCAGAAATGCGCTGATATCGGCGTCGGGATCGATGGTGGCGAACAGCAGTTCCTCTCCGTCGATATGGGCATAGAGATGATAGGGTTCGTCAAACTCGGTGGTCATTGTGCCGTCTTCAATAACGATTTCGGGCACCTGATCGATAATGGTATAGATGAATTCGCTGATCGGCGAAGTGCCACTCTGGTCTTTCTGAATCAGCAGCGTGTCAAAGGCGATTATGGCGATCAGCACGGCGGGTGTGAAAAGTATCAGATTGATGATAAACAGATAGCTGAAGCCCAGCCCTTCCCAGTTTACGCGGACATAGCGGTAGCACTCAGCAGAAAAAAACGAATAGGGGATGGTTTTGAGTCTGCCGAATTCCTGCATACTATGCCGCTTTCTTCAACCGCGAAAGATAGGTCGGTACCACGGTTTCGATAGAACGCGGAGTTATATTCAGATCAGCAAAATTGAGCGCCTGTTCCGACACGACATTATCGGTTTTCAGCAGTCGAACCTGATCGCGTGTCAGTGGCGGGACAGGCATTAACTCGCAGAAAGCGGCTACAATGCTGGCAATGGGCGACGGCATGGGAATCAGTGCGCGTTTTTTTCCTGTCACCTCCATCATATACTGTAGCAGTTCCTTAAAGCGATAGGTTTGCGGACCGCCCAACTCATAGGTTTTACCAAGACAATCTGCCGTTTCGGTGGCTGTGAGCACAGCTTTGGCGACATCTCCGACATAGACGGGCTGAAATGTGGTGTGACCGCCGCCGATAGCCGGAAGTGCCGGTGCCAGTACGCTCATCCGCGCGAACATGTTGAAGAAATTATCTTCCGGTCCGAATATCACGCTGGGGCGCAGAATGGTGGCCGCCGGAAACGCTGCCAAAACGGCTTTTTCACCGATCATTTTGGTGCGGGCATATTTGGAATTCTGTGCATGGTCGACTCCCAGGGCGGAAAGATGCACATAACGCTCCGCTCTGGCGGCTTTGGCTAGTTTGGCGATATATTCCGCAGCATTGGAATGAATCGCAACGAAGGTTTGCCGACCGCTTTCATAGAGAATGCCGGTTAGATTGACGACGGCATATGATCCGTCAAACTTACCGTCAAGCGTTTCTGCCCTGGTTACATCGGCATAGTCGATGACAACCTGGCCGACATTGCCTGACGGTTTCAGATGTGCTGCGGCAATCGTATCACGGCACAACACACGGACCTGATAGCCCTTGCTGGCAAGTTCCCTGACAACATAGCGTCCTAAAAAACCGGAACCGCCGACTACTGTGACGAGCTTATGCGACATGATGTCCCTCCCTTAAATTCGATCACCGTGTCATAGCATAGCTTCCTGTCTGTGCAAAATCCAAATCGTGATTGATGCTTGCATTTTATCATGGATGCGATACCTAACAGGAAAGACACAGTCGCTGACAGGAGGATCTCATGATACGTATGTGGATTGTTTCATTAATGGTTTTATGCGTTGCTGCCACAGCTCAGGCCGCGAAGATACCGGGAGTAGGTGATAAGATCACTGCGGTGTTCAGTGCGGTGAACGTAGCGGGTGAACCGGTGGATTATGACGATATCAAAGGGAAAAAAGGCACGGTGATCGTTTTTGTGCGTTCTGCTGACTGGTGCGGCTATTGTAAGGAACAGCTGCGTGATTGGAGCGATAATGGCACACCGCTTGTCGATGCCGGGTATAATGTGGTGTCGGTGTCGTATGACAGCCCGGAAACACTGATGAAGTTCAAGAATGAAGCAGGTATCAGCTATACGATGCTGTCGGATGAATCCGCAGCGATGGTCAAGGGGCTGGGTATTCTGAATGAGAATTTCGAGGAAGGCTCGCGTTTTTACGGCATTCCCAATCCGTCGATCTATGTGGTCGATGCCGCCGGTGTGATTAAGCATAAGTTTGCCGAAGAAGATTACAAGGATCGTCCGGAAATTGCGCTGATTGCCGGTAAGCTGGGTGTTGAGATACCTAAAGCGCTGGAGTAAATCCGTTGACATTTGCCTGAAATACTGGCACATCCTCTCATCCACACATGCCCAGGTGGCGGAATTGGTAGACGCGCTAGCTTCAGGTGCTAGTTCTCTTCGGGGAGTGGAGGTTCAAGTCCTCTCCTGGGCACCATTCTTAAGTTTTAGTACATTCGGTTATCAATTTTAAAGGATTCACCAAAGTGTCATAAAACATGGCCGGGAAATCCGCTAAAATAGCAGGATGTTCCAAGACCCTTTACCAGATGAAAACATTACCATTGCCCGGAATCCGGATTCCGGATCGGAAGATTATAATCGAGGCAAAGTATTGCATGGAATGACTGAAGCGTTGCTTGATAAGACGCAAATGCTTCAGGAAGGTGCTATTGCCAAGGTTCTTGGTTCCGATGTGGCTGCTGTGGCAGTGGGCATGTTTTGGGCACCCTATAAAATATGGCGTAATGCGGTGGAAGAATCTTCTCTCCTTAGTTCTTCCGAAATTGCAGAGGCAATGATCAAACGAGGGAAAGCCCTCGGAGAAGATACAAACATACGGCAACGGCTGATAAAGCATGATCGTGGTAATCTGGAAGGCTGTTTCGTTACGCATAACCGGGGTGGAAACCGGGAAGATCCGTTGGACGGCAGCATCAATATTACCGATCCGCATGTGGTGATTCGCTATTTACGGCATGCCAGAGCGGAAGAGCGGCCCAATATCCTGCTGACGGCAAGCCATGCGCTGACGCGGGATCATTATGATATCTCCGGCGTCATGAAAGGATTCCATGCGCTGGGTATGCATTCTTATGAAGAGAAGGAGATGTTACCGCTGGTCAGGAAATTCAGGGGAGGACAGGCACTTACGGTTGACTCTGCCGATGCCGTAAAAAACCCGAGACATACGGTGATGCTGTCTTCCGTTCACGCGCATGAAAATGCCTATGTGAATGGCGGCATGCTGCTTCGGCGTCTGAACAATCTGGAGAAGTGTTTTCAAAATTCATTGCAGTTTGAACAGCTGGACCCAAGGACGTTGAGTCCTGAAGAGTATTTCGAGGATATGTCACCGGCGGCCAGACGCCTTGGCAAATTTATTCTGACGGCCATGGTGGACGAGAACTACTGGAAATATATCGATATGGACAGTGAAGAGCCCATTACCGCTGCATCACCCATCCCATTGCTGCATACGGATGAATGCGACGCCAGACATATGGCGCAATGCATCAAGCTGATGGGATACAGCAAGGGCGGGAATGTGATACGTGACGCGGCGCGTTATGCCGCCTATTGGCTGCATGCCAAAATACCGGACAGCGATACCTCGTTATTTCAGGTAGATAAGGAGGTATTAAAAACCGAGGAAACGACGGAAGAAAAATACAAAACCTTCCTGATGGCGAATATTGATATGCTGTGTGTCAATCCGGGCATTACACCCTTTTCCGTACAGGAGCGGGAGATATTTGGCCTGAGAAGCCGGACGATCCATAACCGCAATGACAAGATATCCAAGCATCTGTTCGCCAAACATGATTATAAGGAAGGCGTATTCGGCAGGCATGATGACCGTATTGAGATTGACGGAAAGGAGAATCCTGAACTGGGAGACAGTGAATTAGGACATGGTCTGGTGCCGGCGCTTGGAAATAAAGAACGCCCCGGATATCTTCTTGATCAGGCATTGGCAGTACAGCCGGAAAAGGTAGCGCTTATCCGCAATCAGTTGCAGGTGTTTTTCGCGTCCTGTTACAATCGGGTGGCGATATCGGATATCCGTTTTGAGAGAATGGATGACGGTAAGGCGGATCGGATGATAGTTGAGTTTGCACCGGGGATTTCGGGTACGGATCAGGCGAAAGCGCGTCGTGTAATGAATGAGATGCAAGCGCTGCAAGAGCATAATATACAAGTGAAATGGGACAAAGGAGAACGCCATTGCAAGATTCTTGTTCATGGCAAAGATGTCATTCCAAGAGGTGAAGAACAATTGCAGGTGCTTGCCGGGCTGCAGAAGATATTCAAATCACTGGCAAAGCAAACGATTGATGGAAGACCTTTCATTATCTCCAGGGCGATTGAGAAGGAGATTAATCAGCAGAAGAAACAGAATCAATCGCCGGAAAGAGGAGGAGGCGCTGCCAAACCGGGTGCACATGTGCGCGGACCGGCTGAAGAAGATGGTCTGGCGCGGGATATGGGACCAAAGACTTCCGTCGCGTAAACTTTCATTGCCTTATGTGTCAATCTGTGAACAATAAACGCTCTTAACAATCATGTGGGAGAGAAGCGATTACCAATTACCTGCATAAAGGCGATCTGCCGGATGATGTGATTCTGGAAGGCGATCTGGCCGTTGATTCCGAAGCGATGGGGCTGAACAATCATCGTGACCGCCTGTGTGTGGTACAAATCTCCGATGGCAAAGGGGATGCGCATCTGGTGCAGTTTGCCAAGGGGGACTATCATGCTCCCAACCTGGTCGAATATTTGAAAGACCCAAGCCGTATGAAACTGTTTCACTTCGCACGGTTCGATGTGGCGATTATCAAACAGTATCTCGGCATAGTGGCGGAGCCGGTCTATTGCACCAAGACCGCATCGAAACTGTGTCGTACCTATACTGACCGCCATAGCTTCAAGGATTTATGCAGGATATTACTTGAGGTGGATATCTCAAAACTGCAGCAGACCTCTGACTGGGGCGCGGAAGAATTGACGCAGGAGCAGATCGACTATGCCGCGGCAGACGTGCTGTATCTGCATGCGCTGCGCGACAAGCTCGATGCGTTGCTGGAGCGCGAAGGGCGCAAGGAGTTGGCCTACCGGACGTCGGCCTGTATTCCCGTGCGTGCCGAGCTTGACCTTGAAGGCTGGGCAGAGGTTGATATTTTCGCGCATTAACTCTATGTTATCCGTATTATTTGTCATCCCTGCGCAGGCAGGGATCTTTGCGCCATATGGCACGAAGATTCCGGATAACCCGTTTTCCCTGCCAAATCGGAGATTTGGAGAAAAACGGTTTTCGGAATGACGGTGAAAGAAAAGAATTGAAGGGTTTTCAGCTTTTGGGCCGTACAATCCGTTACCAATTGCAGGAGTGATGACGCGCGTGGCAGAAAAGAAACCATCCCTTTCCTTTGACGATATTGCGGTCGGGCAATATGTGCTTGAACGTGAAATCGAGGGATTGAAAGCCCTGTCCGGCGAGCTGGGAGAAGTGTTCGTGCGGGCGGTGGAGTGTATCCATGATGCCGGCGGGCGTGTCATCGTCAGCGGCATGGGAAAAAGCGGCCATATTGCCCGCAAGATTGCCGCGACGCTGGCTTCCACCGGTACACCGGCGCATTTTGTCCATCCGGCCGAAGCCAGCCATGGCGATCTGGGTGTTATCAGTCAGGAGGATGTAGTATTGCTACTGTCCAATTCCGGGGAAACCGCGGAACTACGCGATATCATCGCCTATACGAGACGGTTTTCGATTCCGCTGATCGGTATGGTACGACGTGAGACCTCGGCGCTGGTCGATGCGGCGGATATAGCGATTATCCTGCCGGAAATTCCTGAAGCCTCGCCCACTGGTGCGCCGACAACTTCGACCCTGATGATGCTGGCGTATGGTGATGCGTTGGCTATGGCGTTGCTCGAACGCAGAGGCTTTACCCGTGATGATTTTCATGTCTATCATCCGGGCGGAAAGCTTGGTAAAGCCTTCATCCGCGTCAAAGACCTGATGCATTCGGGTGATGAACTTCCGTTGGTGGCGGCAGATATCACCATGTCGGATGTCCTGTTGGAAATGACGGCCAAGCATTTTGGTTGCGTCGGTGTGGTTGATGATACCGGCGCATTGCAGGGTATTATCACCGACGGCGATCTGCGCCGCCATATGGAGAGTGACCTGTTGTCACACACGGCGGGTGAGGTGATGACGGCCGGGCCGGTGACCATCCAGAAGGAACAGCTGGCGGTCGAAGCATTGAATATCATGAATAGCAAAGAGATTACCTGTTTGTTTGTGAAGAGCGAGGAAGGCAGAGTGGAAGGCATTTTGCATATTCATGATTTATTACGTGCAGGAATTATGTGATGGCAGTGGTCAGAAAACCTATTTCGATGCCGGCCAATTCACGCTGGGTGAATCGTGAAAATGCGCATCTGCTGTCGTCGATCGGGCGCTATACGAAATTCGTCCTTTTCAGTAAAATGTTTCTGGGGTTGATGTCGGCCGGGCTAATCGCGGTGATTATTATTCTGCCGGTGCTTAACAGTGACAAGGAAGGACTGCGCATCGCCTTTTCCACCGTCAAGGGTAAGGACGACGCGCTGCCGATGATGACCAACCCGCGCTTTCAGGGGGTAGATGACGATAACCAGCCTTATACGATTACTGCCGATTCGGCGCTGCAGCATGATGAGCATACGATCATTCTCGATAACATCCATGCCGATGTGTTCATGCAGGATCAGTCATGGATATCACTGCAGGCACCGGAAGGAACTCTGAACCGCACGGAAAAGGATCTGCAACTGTCCGGCGGTGTGCAGCTGTTTCATGACGAGGGTTATGAATTTGTCGCCGAGACTGTGCATGTCGATATGAACAGCCAGATTGCTACCAGCGATACTGTCGTTGCCGGTCAGGGACCTGTCGGGGATTTGAAGGCGGAAGGGTTTACCTGGCACAATACCGATCGCGTCATCTTTTTTGACGGACGGGTATTTTTAACCATTGCGATGGATGATGAATGATGCGGTTTGCTGTTCTGAGTATATGTTTCTTCCTGCTGCCGGTGACGGTTCTGTCTCAGACGGTAGGGCTCGATGCCGATAAGCCGGTGGAGATTGCGGCCGACAGTCTGGAAGTACAGCAGAAGCAGAACAAGGCTATTTTTCGCGGTAATGTCGAGGCGGTGCAGGGTAATGTGCGCATGCGCTCGGATACGATGACGGTCCATTATACGCAGAAAGCCTCCGGCAGCAGCAGTGCGACCGGCCAAGGGGTGGAGCGTATTGAAGCAACCGGTAATGTCTATTTCGCCAGCCCCCGGGAAACTGCGAAAAGCAATGTGGCTGTCTATCAGGTAAATCGCAAATTAATTCAAATGACCGGCAATGTAGTGTTGACGCGCGATAAGAATGTTCTCAAAGGCAGTAAACTGGTGTATAATTTAGCAACGGGTAAGAGTGTGCTCTCCGGCGGTACCACGACTAAGACAGGTGGACAAGGTGGCCGGGTAAAGGGTGTATTCGTGCCGAACAGTACGCAATAATAACTTAAAGCGTCATTCCCCGGATTTTGCCAGGAGGCAAAATCATAGGGGAATCCAGGAAAGAAATGCCAGGAGGCATTTCTGACACAAAATGTCTTCCGCCGCCGCTGCTACGCAGCTTTGGCGAGACGAGTCTGACATTTTGTTATTCTGGATCCTCGGGTTCAAAATTCTCCTGAATTTTGCCCCGAGGATGACATAACATAGGAGTGTAGGACGAATTCATGAGTTGGTTATCCGCATTTTTTCCGGCAAAACCGGCGAATGACGCGCCGGATTTTACGATTGATTCGATTCGATCCGCACCGCAGCCAGATATGCCGCAGCAACCGGCACCGGTAGCGGAGCAGACCGTCGCTCCCGAAAAGCCGGTGCTATTGGATACGGCTTCTGGGCTGGCGATTAATAATATCGGCAAACAATATGCCAAACGACCGGTGGTGCGTAATGTGAGCTTAAGCCTCCAACGTGGAGAAGCGGTCGGGTTGCTTGGTCCGAATGGGGCGGGGAAGACCACCTGTTTTTACATGATTACCGGCCTGATCCAGCCTGAATACGGCACAATTTCGATGGATGGTGCCGATATTACCGCACTGCCGATGTATCGGCGGGCGCGGCTGGGCATCGGTTATCTGCCGCAGGAAGCCTCGATCTTCCGTGGGATGACGGTGGAACAGAATATCATGGCGATTCTCGAAGTCAGTGAGCCGGTGGCGGAAAAGCGCGGTGCCATGCTCGATGAATTGCTGGCTGAATTTTCGATTACGCATCTGCGCCATTCACCGGCGGTGGCACTGTCTGGCGGTGAACGCCGGCGGGCGGAGATTGCGCGAGCGCTGGCCTCACGTCCATCCTTCATTCTGCTCGATGAGCCGCTGGCGGGGATTGACCCGATTGCCATCGGCGAGGTACGCGATCTGGTCTCGCATTTGAAAGATCGTGGGATTGGCGTGCTCATTACCGATCATAATGTCCGTGAGACGCTCGATATTATTGATCGCGCCTATATCATTCATGACGGCACGGTGCTGATGGAAGGCACGCCGTCGGAGATTGTGCATAACCACGAGGTGCGGCGGGTCTATCTCGGAGACAGTTTCAGTTTGTAGGGTATCCATATGGCGCTGAACCAAAGTCTACAGCTTAAACAAAGCCAAAATCTGGTGATGACGCAGCAATTGCAGCAGTCGATCAAACTGTTGCAGCTTTCTTCGGTAGACTTAAGTGAATTTGTGAATGAAGAAATCGAAAAAAACCCGCTGCTGACGCGTGAAGAGACCGGTGAAAATGACGGCCCGGCGGAAGTGAAAGAAACGGAAAATAGCGGAGAACAGACGGATGTCTCGGAACGTGATTCGGTAGACCTGTTTAGCGAACAGCCGCTGGATCAGACCAATGATGCAGCGCTCGACACACCGCGTGCGGATAACTGGCAGGAAGGAGAAACGCCGGAAATGACGCACCGCCTGTCTGCTGGCAGTGCGGAGAAAACCGGTCCGCTTTCTTCTAAAGGTGATGGTGGAGGAGACTATAATCTTGAGCAAACCATTTCCTCGGAAATATCGCTCAGGGAACATTTGCTGGAGCAGTTGCATGTCGACGTCACCGATCCGATGCAGCGTATTATTGGCACGCAGTTGATCGATATGCTCGATGAGTCGGGCTATTTGCGTGACGATACCGATAGTCTGGCGGAAACGTTAAATGCCTCACAAGAGGATATCGAAGCGACGATCAGGCGGTTGCAGCAGTTTGATCCGCCCGGCATTTTTGCGCGCAATCTGCAGGAATGTATCGCGATTCAGTTGAAGGACAAAGATACCTATGATCCCTATATGCAGCGGTTGGTCGAACATATCGATCTGATGGGCAAGGGAGATATTGCCGGATTGCAGGCGATCTGTGAGGTCGATGATGAGGATTTTGCCGAGATGCTGGCGGAAATCCGTCTGCTCAAACCCAAGCCCGCCAGTGATTTCATACATGACGTGGCGCAGACAGTCGTTCCGGAAGTGTTTATTCGCCGCGGCAAAGGCGATAGCTGGCAGGTGGAGCTTAATTCGGATGTGTTGCCGAAAGTGTTGCTGAACCAGACCTATTATGAGGAACTAAACGCCAAATCGCGCCGCAAGGATGATAAGAAATATATTTCCGAACAGATGGCCAATGCGAGTTGGCTGGTCAAGGCGCTTGATCAGCGCGCCAAAACCATCCTGAAGGTCTCTTCAGAAATCGTCAAACAGCAGGAAAAATTCTTTCTGCACGGTATTCAGTTCCTTAAACCCATGACACTCAAGGATATCGCGTTGAGTGTGGATATGCATGAAAGCACGATCAGCCGGGTGACCTCGAATAAATATATGGCGACACCGCGCGGCATTTTTGAACTGAAATACTTCTTCACTTCGGCCATTTCTTCGACTGTAGGAAGCAGTGATGTTTCCAGCAAAACCGTGATGCATTATATCAGGGAACTGATAGATGACGAGTCGCCGAATAAAATCCTTTCCGACGATGCGCTGGTTAGACTATTAAAAGAACGCGATATCGACGTGGCGCGCCGTACCGTTGCCAAATATCGTGAAGCGATGCATATCCCGTCTTCGGTGGTGCGTCGTCGCCAGAAAAAATCTCAGCTTTAAGAAAAATTCGTCATCTTGAGCGACCCCGGGCTTGTCCGGGGGAGTCGAAAGATCTTTTGTGGATTCTTCGACTTCAGCGCTAGCGCGCTTTCGCTCAGAATGACGTTTCCGTGTATGTCTGTCACGAACTCTTCATAAAACCCCCCTTGTGTTGCTTGGTTAATATGTGTTAATAATTAGAGTGTAAGGTTAATAAAATTTTAACCATTTTGTTGGGCCTTTATAAATAACAATAAGTTAACACGGGGTATAAGCGATATAAATGACTATGAAACCAGAAATAATCTTCGATTTAACGCGCTTTGAAGGGATTAAGATTAAGAAACCTTTGGCGGAAGAAACCATCGATTTGCTGTTTGATGAGATGGAAGCAGAATTTGCCGAAGCGCCTGATGAGAATGAGATCGACGCCTTTGAGCCGATGGATGAAACGCACGAAATGTCAAATAATCCGCCGGAAGTCGTGGCGGTCGTAATGAAACAGGTGCGTAAGAAGGAGACAACGACCCATATATCCGGCAGTAATGATAGTCGATATATCGTCAGCTGTGTGACAGAACATGAGTCGAAGGTGATTGAGATAGATGGCTACTTACCACGCCAGTTTGGCCGTAAAATGCCGACACTGGTTTCTGTCAACGACCATACTAGCGAAGATTATTTCTATATGGGGCTCGAACTCGGCCCGATCGCGGCATTGATGAAGGATGATACCATCAATGATATTCTGATTAACGGCACGGAGTCGATTTATATTGAACGCCAGGGGATACTGGAAGAAACCGAGTTTCGTTATCACAGTGATGAAGAAGTGTTGCGGGTGGCTTCACGCATTGCACAGGCAGCCGGACGTAAGCTGAGTAAACGCCGTCCGATGGTTGATACGCGCCTGCCGGATGGGTCGCGGGTGAATATTATTGCTCCGCCGATGGCCGTGGATGGTACGACGATTTCGATTCGTAAATTCCCGCAGAAGAAGATTACGATCGATTCGATGATGGAAGCGGGCAATATCACGCTGGAGATGTCGGCGTTTCTCAAAGCCTGCGCTAAATATAAGCTGAATATATTGATTTCCGGTGGTACGGGTTCGGGTAAGACGACGCTGCTCAATGCGATGACGCGTTATATCCCTGAGACGGAGCGAATTATCACTATCGAAGATTCGGCAGAACTCCAGTTGCAACAGCCGCATGTGATTCGGCTGGAGACCAAAATGCCCGATCAGATTCATGACAGGATCGATGAAGTCACGATTCGTGACCTGGTCAAGAATGCCCTGCGGATGCGGCCGGATCGCATTATTGTCGGGGAGGTACGTGGTGCCGAAGCTTTCGATATGATGCAGGCGATGAATACCGGCCATGAAGGCTCCTTCACCACGCTGCATGCCAATTCTCCGCGCGATGCGCTATCCCGTCTGGAGAATATGGTCAATATGGGCGACATGAAGATGTCGCAGAGCTTTATTCGCAAGCAGATTGTCTCGTCGATTGATCTGATTGTGCATGTGAACCGTTTTACCGATGGGACGCGTCGTGTCACCAGTATTTCCGAACTGGTCGGCATGGAAAGCGATACCATTACCATGCAGGAACTGTTTGCTTATAACGTCACGGAAGAGTGGGATAACGGCGTCGTCAAAGGCCATTTCAGCTGGGGCAATATTATTCCGCGTTCACCGCAACTGGCAAAGGCCACCAAGGAAACCGGCCTGTTCGACTGTCAGAAGAAACTCAAAAAATCCTTTTTCCAGTAATCACTATCATTACATTGAATTTCCTGTAAAAGTTAATCATTTCTTTACGATTGCTCTGCTATCATTATGTTAATGAAAAATCTCAGGGGAGGGAACGTAATGAAGCAGGGGTTTAGCCTCGTCGAGTTAAGTATAGTTCTGGTCAAAAGAATACGTCATTCCGTGGCACGTGTTTTTGCAAAAGCAAAAACCGTGAACCCGGAATCTTGTCGGGAGAAGATTCCCGCTTTCGCGGGAATGACGACGAAGAGTGGGTTCTCTTTAGTAGAACTATCAATAGTGTTAGTCATCCTCGGGCTGCTGACGGGCGGCATTCTGACCGGTCAAAACCTGATTCGTGCGGCGGAGTTGCGTAGTGTGGTGACGGAATTTCAGGGTTTCCAGACCGCTGTGCATAGCTTCCGTGATAAATATTTTGCTTATCCCGGTGATATGGCAAACGCCACGGATTTTTGGGATTACCCTGCCAGCACGCCGGCCAACTGCCCTGCGACCGCTGGCACAGGGACAGAGACCTGTAATGGTAATGGCGATGGAGAAATATTACGCACTACATTTAATGCTGATGAGTATAATGAGGAGTTTTTATTTTGGCAGCATTTAGCGAATGCCGGACTGATTGAGGGCAACTACACGGGTATAGCCGGAGCAAGTAGTGATACACATGCTGTGTTAAGGCAAAATATCCCTGTTTCAAAACTTTCAAATGCTGGGTGGAGTGTATGGGATTGGAATGCCCCGGGGGGAAATGCGGTATTATATAGTCCGTTTGACTATAATCGTGGTTTTTTATTTGGCGCAGCCAATGCTGCCGGGCACCCTTCTGGTCCTGTTCTAACGTCGGAAGAAGCGTGGAATATTGATACAAAGGTAGATGATGGAAGGCCTGGCTATGGAAAAGTGATGGCATGGTATTGGGATAATCTGTGTGCCGATGCTACGGCAAGTGACGATTTTGATTCAGATTACCGTTTGAATGATGAAACGCGCCAGTGTGCTATTTTATTTGTGAATGCTTTTTAGGAGAATCATATGGAGCGAACTACTGACGCCTTCTCACTTGTTGAGCTCTCCATCGTCCTCGTCATCCTCGGCCTGTTGACGGGCGGGATTTTGACCGGTCAAAACCTCATCCGCTCGGCGGAGTTACGATCTGTTGTTACTGAATTTCAAGCCTACCAGACCGCTGTCAACACCTTCCGCGATAAATATTTTGCACTGCCTGGCGATATGCGCAACGCGAGTGATTTTTGGGGCGCTCTGGATGGTGGGGACGGCGAAGCTT
This sequence comes from Rickettsiales bacterium, assembly GCA_028281385.1. Lineage (GTDB taxonomy): Bacteria > Pseudomonadota > Alphaproteobacteria > Rickettsiales > UBA3002 > JANQJY01. The sequence continues at coordinate 18,040 of JANQJY010000084.1, forward strand.
CGGATTGTTTTACACTGGAATCAACAGATGGCAGCACTTGCAACGGGAATAGTGATGGCGAAATTTTGAGGCCAACGGGTGGAACAGGTGTGTGGTCATTCGGAGAGCGCTATCATGCGTGGTTGCAACTGTCGAATGCTGGCTTAATCGAAGGATCGTTCACAGGGCGCACGGATTCAACAAGCGCTTCGGATGCGCGAACGCCGGGAAAGAACGTGCCCAAATCAAAGCTGGGGAATGATGGGTGGACGATCGCTTATCTCAGCTATATGTCAACGACGGGCAGTGCCAATCAATTTCAGGGTACAGGCGGCGGCAACACACTCGGGCTGCAAGTGCCAGGTCAGGCATATTCGACGCTATCTCCAGAGGAGGCATGGAACATTGATACGAAAATCGATGATAGCCGACCCGCCAGCGGCAAAATGTTTTCATCTAAGAGCACGGGAACATGGGCTCCAGGCTGTACAACCACCGATGATAATACGGCGGAATACAATATAGCCAATGATGTGCCATGCTACATATTAATGATGATTGATTGATGATGGGAGGCAAATATAATTGTGAAACACGGGTTTAGCTTAGTTGAACTTTCGATTGTGTTAGTCATCCTAGGTCTGCTGACGGGCGGGATATTGACTGGCCAGAGCCTGATTCGTGCAGCGGAGTTGCGTTCGATCACAACCGAATTCCAATCCTATCAGGCTGCGGTGAACACCTTCCGCGATAAGTACTTTGCCCTACCGGGCGATATGCGTAATGCCGAAGACTTTTGGGGAACGATGGTCACCGGCACCTGCCCTAATGCCACGGCGGGAACAGGCACACAAACCTGTAACGGCGATGGCGATGGTGTGCTGGAACCTTCAGGTGCAGCCAGTCAAAGCAATGAATATTTTACATTTTGGCAACATCTGGCTAACGCGGGTTTGATTGAAGGGTCATATACAGGAATATCTGGAGCTTCGGGAATAGACCATCATGTTATAGGAAGTAATATCCCGCGCGCTAAATTGTCGAACGCTGGCTGGTCAACTGGAGCCAACCTTGTGGCAACTCCGGGCAGTGCAATTCTTTATGCAGGAATTACACTTAATAATTTTCTGAATTATGGTGCAGCCGTTGCGGGCGAAAGAACGTATGGTAAGCTACTCTTACCAGAAGAGGCATGGAACATTGATACCAAAATCGACGATGGAAAGCCTACAACAGGTAAAGTAATATCTTTGACATGGTGGGGAACATGTACAGATGCAACGGCAAACAATGATTTAGATTCAGCGTATCTGCTTACTAGCAGTAATATTGAATGTTCATTATATTTTCCGGATGTTTTTTAGGAAAGTTATATGAAATACACCTTTTCCCCCTCGTAGAATTCTCTATCATCCGACAGTTCAAATAATCTGCAAAAAACGAGCTTTTCTCCGTTGATGGATAACACGCACCATATTGGTTAGTTGTGAGATGGCTAAACCGCACAGATGCCGTCCTGATGACGGTGAAATATATTGTGATGTATTCTGTGGTATGTTATATTGAAAACCAGAATGCATTGGCATTCAGGGGCGTCGAAACCCCATGCACATAGCGGTAGTATGACCGTTATCATACTCCCTGACTTTCTTTGGTCGGGGAGCCGTTGGCGTATGTTCAAGGTTGCCCTAAAGGCCAGCGGGAACCTTTCTATGTGCAGGTTTTTCGAACTCCCCGATCACCATAAGGAAGGGAGGATTGATCATGCGTGGTTTTTCTTTAGTCGAATTAAGTATCGTCCTCGTCAAAAAAGCGATGTCATTCTCGGGCCTGACCCGAGAATCTGCGAAACATGG
>JANQJY010000003.1 GCA_028281385.1 Rickettsiales bacterium
CGAGACCAGATGACGCTCCGAGACCCACGACATCGCCCCGCCCATAATCGCATAGGGTGAGCCGAGCAGATCGCATCCGCGTTGCCAGGCTTTCTGTAATTCGCTATCCACCTGCGTCACTTTTTTATCCTTTTCTCCTATCCGTGCATCCGTTATCTGCTAAACTGGCGCAAGAATCAAGGACGAGACAGGATATGCCCAATAAAAAAGGACAGACCGTCATTGCCGTGGACGGCACTTCGGCCTCCGGCAAAAGCACGTTGAGCGAACGGCTGGCACAGGATGCCGGTGCAATCCGGCTGGAATACAGCCTGGTGTTTCGCGCCATTGCCCTGCACATGCTGGAAAAAGGATTTGATCCCGATCAGCAGCAGGCGCCGGGTAAGACGCAACAACAGAAAGCTGCTGCCTATGCCGAACATATCGGCCAGATGTCGTGGGATGAGTTTGTCCGAACCGTCAAGGATCATCCCGATCTGCGTCACATCCGCACCTCACGCACCGCACCGTATTTTTCCGGCCTACCCGAAGTGCTGGAGCACACCGACAGCGCCTTTGTTCACCTCATCAATATCAGCCCGCAACCAGTAGTCGCCGAAGGGCGGACGATCGGGCGCTATGTCTATCCCGAAGCGGATGTAAAATTTTTTGTCGATGCGACGCTCTATAAACGCGCCGAGCGCCGTCATCGGGACTTGCAGAGTAAAGGCCGGGAAGAACCATTTGAAGTGGTACTGACCGATCTGGCCAAACGCGACCATCAGGATCAGACCCGCGACTGTCAGCCAACCGGATTTGATCCGGCACAGCAATGGTGGCTGGATACGACAACACAAACGATTGAAGAAACACTGGCAGAGGCCAAAGCGCATATCAACCAGGCATTACAGGCGCAAAGTCAAAACCCGCTCTTTTTAAACGGACCCAACGGACGGTAATGCCGATCGTTTATTCCTCCAGCGCATCGAGATCATAGGCCGTGTGCAGGGCGCGTAAGGCCAGTTCCAGATATTCCTCTTCGACCAGCACCGAGATTTTGATTTCCGAAGTGGTAATCACAATAATATTGATTGCCTTTTCCGACAGGACGCGAAACATATCCGCCGCCACCCCGGCATGCGAGCGCATACCCGTACCGACGACCGAGACTTTCACCACATTCCTGTCGAAATGCAGCGAGTCGTATTTCGGCGTGCGTTTGGCGGTTTTGATGATCTCCACCGCCCGCTCGAGATCACCGCGTGGGACGGTAAAGGTAATATCGGTAGCCTTGCCGTCTTCGGTGACATTCTGCACGATCATATCGACATTGATGCCGCGATCGGCCAGCGGCCCAAACAGGTTGGCCGACACCCCCGGCACATTTTCGACATTGGTCAGTGATACCCGCGCCTCATCGCGGCTATAGGCAATGCCTGTGACTTTTTGCTGTTCCACAATCTCCTCCTCATCAACTAACAGGGTTCCCGGCGCATCGTCAAAGGTGGATAAGACCTGCACCCTCACCCCATGATTCATCGCCATTTCAACCGAACGCGTCTGTAGCACCTTGGCACCGAGCGACGCCATTTCCAGCATCTCCTCATAGGAAATTTTCGTCATTTTCTGCGCCTTGGGCACAATGCGAGGGTCACAGCTATACACACCATCGACATCGGTATAGATATCGCAACGATCGGCATCAAAGGCGGCAGCCAGCGCCACGCCGGTGGTATCCGTCCCGCCGCGTCCCAATGTCGTAACACGCCCTGCCTCATCGATACCCTGAAATCCGGCGACTACCACGACCTTGCCCGCTTTCAGATCGGCTTCCACCGCCTCTGTTTCAATCTCGGCAATGCGCGCCTTACCATGATGATCGTCGGTCCTCAGTGCGATCTGCCAACCCGCATAGGAGCGCGCCGCTATGCCGATCGACCGCAAATACAATGCCAGCAGCCCCGATGTCACCGTCTCACCCGATGAGACAATAAAATCATATTCCGCCCAGGCCTCGTCGCTTTTCAACTCCGACATGTCGCGCGCATAACCAATCAGCTGATCGGTCGTGCCCGCCATGGCCGAGACGGTGACAATCACCTCATTGCCGACTTCAACCTCGCGCCTGACATGCGTGGCAACATGACGAATCCGATCGAGGTCTGCCACCGAGGTGCCGCCGAATTTCTGTACAATACGCGCCATCACGCTCCTGTTGTTAAGACAGCGAGGTATAAAGGATCGCGCAGCTTTTTCCAGTAAAATTACACATCACACCGCATCTGCAGCGCATCTTGTCTTGTGCCGTCCGGCAGGCGGTAATACTCCTTGCGCATGCCGGTTTTCTCAAAACCACATGTGGTATAAAGCGCGATGGCAGCCACATTATCACTCGCCACTTCGAGATGAATACTAGTGACACCCTGTTCTGCCAGAACGGTCATGGCATGCGTTAATAATTGCAACGCCACACCCTGACGACGATATTCCGGCAGTGTGGCAATGGATAACATATCCGCCTGATCGGCGGCGATGGACAACAGAATGAACCCTATCGCTTTCTCCTGCTCTCTGGCCAGACACGCATATATATTGCTGCTTTCAAAAAGCCTGAAACATTCGTCTTGCGGCCAGCCGTGTTCAAAACAGCGGCCATGCAATTCGGACAGCAACGCCGCATCATCGGCTATTGCCGGAGTGACAGATATACTCATCCGCCAGGCGGTATCTGCGGCGGCGTTTCACCGGATAGTGGCGGAGTATTTTCCGCTACCGGTGCTTCCGGTTTCTTATAGATATATAATTCCGCTCCGGCTTCGGTATAGATCATCACTTCACCGGTACGGACAGTTTCAAACCCGGCCTGTTGCGCCAGTCCGGCAATATAATCCGGCGCATGACCGAAACGCTGAATGGCAGGAATCATGCCGAAATTTCCGGCCTGAGGATAGGATTGAAAGGTCAGCGCAAAAAATCCGCCCGGCTTCATCACCCTGTCGATCGCGATAAACAAACCGCTCAAATCCCCCACATGCTGGAGCACATTGATACACAGCACCACATCGAACGGCTGTGTTGTCTCGGCCAGATAGTCGCGCATATCCTGGTGCAGCAGTTTATTGAATATCTTAACACCGTATTTGTCGATGCGGTTATAGGCCATATCGAGCATAACATTGGAGATATCGACCCCGACAATATTGGAGATACGATCCGTAAACAGTCCGCCGCACAATCCGGTTCCGCAGCCCAGATCAAGCAGATCACGATATTTCGTATATTTATCGAATTCGGTGCTGAGTAGCTGATGCGTCAGCGTATGTCCGCGATAACCGGCTGCTTCCTGCATGAAATCGTAATCATAGGCCAGCCCGTCAAAATAATCCTCGGCAATCACCCGTGGGATGGTGCTCGGGCGCATTTCGGCCTTGAGCATATCCGGACGGTAGGAGGACAGCATGAACAGCGCATTCTCATGACGCGGCTGCAGTTTCAACACTTTAACAAAACAATCGGTCGCCTGTGTATCTTCGCCTTTATGCAAATATAGACAGCCCAGATTATACAGCGACGGCACATGATTCTGACTAAACCACAAGGTAATCTTAAACCGGGCGATAGCATCGTTGATCCGCCCCTGTTCCATCAAATCATAGGCCAGGTTATAATTGGTCTCTGTCAGATTCTGCATTTTGACGGATGAGCTCTCAATAAAATCCCGCAGCCAGCCGATACCACTGATGGTATCGCTGAATAATCCGCGAAGGCCTTTCTTTTCCGGTTGTTCTGTATTAGGGTCGTCCATGAATCTTCCAATGCCTAATGAAGGATAGTGTATAAGATGCAGGCACAAAAGAAAATATCGAATGATGAAAGCTACTCCTCCGTCGATCCGCAGGAGGTGGAGCAATTCGCACGCATCGCCGAGGAATGGTGGGACGAAAAAGGCCCATTCAGGCCGTTGCACCAGATGAATCCGTTACGGATTCGCTTTATCAGGGACCATGTCTGTGAGCAGTTCACACGCAACGCGGATGTGCCCGATGCGCTGGGCGGGCTGCGCCTGCTCGATATCGGCTGCGGCGGCGGGTTAATCTGCGAGCCGATGGCGCGCATGGGTGCCAATGTGACCGGTATCGACGCATCAGAAAAAAATATTAAGACCGCGATGGTCCATGCCAACAAGAGCGGTTTGGCGATCGACTATCGCGCCACCACCGCCGAGGAGGAAGCCGTCTGCGGCGCGCAGTATGACATCGTGCTGGCACTCGAAATCATCGAACATGTCACCGATCCACAAGCCTTCATCGCCTCCTGCGCCGTGCTGGTAAAGCCCGGCGGGCTGCTGATCATGACCACCATCAACCGTACCGCCAAGGCCTTTGCGCTGGCGATTGTCGGCGCTGAATATATCCTGCGGCTGTTGCCGCGTGGCACCCATCAGTGGCGCAAATTCGTCACCCCCGGCGAAATGATGAACGGCTTTACCACCCACGGGATCGACGTCATCGACAGTCAAGGCATGGTGCTTCATCCACTCGCGCGCGAATGGCGCCTGAGCAACAACGATCTGGATGTCAACTACCTGATGGCGGGCAGGAAACGGTAGATAGCGGTTAATGAACTTTCGTCATACTCGGACAAAATGTCAGGCTTGTCTCGCCAAAGCTGCGTAGTAGCAGCGGCGGAAGACATTTTGATCCGGGTATCCAAGACTTGCACGACAGGAGTCGCGCAATGTCAAAAATTTCTTCTGAAATTTTTAACTTAGATTCCACTATGATTTTTTCTCCTGAAAAAATCCGTGGAATGACAATTCTTCAAATCGCATAGTCCATCAAAATATAATCCCGGTCATGCTTGAGGCAGGGCATATGGCTGCGTACCTGCGCCACCCGTGCCGGGTCGATCTCGGCCATAATCACCTGCGGCGTCTCACCGTCGGCCTCGGCCAGCACCTCGCCCCACGGATCGACAATCATCGAATGGCCGTAGGTTTTGCGGAATTGCGGATGCGAGCCGCATTGCGCCGCAGCCAACACATAACAGCCATTTTCGATCGCGCGTGAGCGCTGCAACACATGCCAGTGCGCCTCGCCGGTACGTTTCGCAAAGGCCGCCGGTGTGGCAAAGGCCGTAGCTCCCGCCTGCGCCAGATCGCGGAACAGACGCGGAAAACGCACATCGTAACAGATCGTCAGGCCGAGTTGACCAAAGGGCACATCCGCCAGCTTCGCCTGCGCGCCGGAGATGAAACTATCCGACTCGGCATAGCGTTCACCGTCGCCGAAATCGGCATCGAACAGGTGAATCTTGTCGTAATGGCTGGCGAGCCTTCCGGTGGCATCGATTAACACCGAGCGGTTCGCCCATTTGCCGGAATCATCGACCACCGCAAACAGCGAACCGATAAGAATCCAGCAGCTCAACTCCGCTGCCAGCGCCGTGCAGTGCTGAAAGCCGGGATGCTCTTCCATGGTGAAGCGCGCCTTGTCGCGTTCACTGCCCTCGCGCATGTAAAAGGCATTTTCCGGCAATACCATGAAGGTGGCGCCCTGTCTGTGCGCCTCACGCACCAGCGCCTCAACTGCTGCAATATTCTGTTCCAGATCACTGCCCGTATTCAGCTGCACACAGGCGACGGTGGTCTTTACTGTCATGGTTAAACGCTCGTTATATCTCTCTCACGGTTCGTGCCAGCGTCAGAACATACACATCGCGTACGCCAGCGCCAAGCAGTATCTTGCTGCAGGCTTTCAGCGTCGCGCCGGTGGTCATGACATCATCGACCAGCAACACCCGCGTGCCGCGCAACCTTGCCGCATGGCGGTGATTCACCCGGAACGCGCCGCGCACATTGTTCAGCCGCTGGTTACGCGTCAGCCCGGCCTGCTGCGGCGTATGCTTTACCCGCAACAATGCATCGGGCAGTACCGGATAATCGTCACGGCCAACGGCATAGGCCAGCAAAGTCGCCTGATTGAATTTACGCTCACGCAGCCGCCGCGGATGCAGCGGTACCGGCACAATCAGATCCACCTGCTTGAGAAACTCCGCACCGGCACGGCGCATCAGATCGGCATAGAGCATGACATGCTGCGTATGGTCAGCATATTTGAAGCCCGTTATCAGATGCGCCGAATACTCGTCATATTTCAACGCCGCACGCGCGGCCATATAAGGCGGCGCATCATGCATGCAGTGGCCGCAGATCGCGCCCTGGCCGAGATCATACTCGAACGGAAAGCCGCACAGCACGCATTGCGGATCGGCGATAAAGCTCAGCGAGGCGAAACAGTCGCGGCAAAACTGATGCGGTGCGTCGACTGTCACCCGGCAGGCCGGACAGCGCGGCGGAAACAGCAGATTCAGCCCGGCCTCCATCCAGGGCTTGGCGTTTGCTTTCAATGCGGGTATGACACTCATATGCCAAGCGCTATCACAATTTTTGACAGCCGTCTGCATCAAATGCGAAAAGCACGGGCGGCGCGCCGCTATCACGACAGCAATTTTTTAGTCAAAGAGGCGGCGTCACGACTGATGGACTGTCTGGATGACGTGACGCGTGATTTTCCGCTGGCGCTCGATCTGGGATGTCATGCCGGCGAACTGGCGGCAGAAGGTTCAAGTCGTATCGGTCGGTTGATACAATAT
>JANQJY010000106.1 GCA_028281385.1 Rickettsiales bacterium
GGGCTGGGCGAAGCGGCGCGGATCGCCAAAGAAGAGATGGGCGCTGAAGCCGAGCGTGTGCGTATGTTGTCCGAGCGCTTCCTAAAGGCGGTCAAGGATGATATTCCCGATGTATTTCTCAATGGCGATCGTGAACAGCGCTGGCCGGGCTGCATCAATCTTAGCTTTGCCTATATCGAAGGCGAATCGATGATTATGGCGATCAAGGATCTGGCGGTGTCGTCAGGCTCGGCCTGTACCTCGGCGTCGCTCGAGCCTTCTTACGTGCTGCGTTCGATCGGTGTCGGCGAGGATCTGGCGCATACCTCGATTCGTTTCGGCATCGGCCGCTTTACCACCGAAACCGAAATCGACAAGGCGATCGAGATTGTCAAAGGCAGCATTGACCGTCTGCGCGCGATGTCGCCGTTGTGGGAAATGGCCCAGGAAGGTATTGATATTAATGCGATTGAATGGGCAGGACATTAACCAGAGTCCAGAGTTCGGAGTTCAGTGGTTGGTACTGAACTCTGGACTCTGAACTCCGAACTCTAGGAGAATTAATCATGGCATATTCGGATAAAGTCGTCGATCATTATGAAAACCCGCGCAATGTGGGTTCGTTTGACAAGGCAGACGAAGGGATTGGCACCGGTCTGGTCGGTGCGCCGGCCTGCGGAGATGTGATGAAACTGCAGATCAAGGTCAGTCCGCAAGGTGTGATTGAAGATGCGCGCTTCAAAACGTTCGGCTGCGGTTCGGCGATTGCCTCAAGCTCGCTGATTACCGAATGGGTCAAAGGCAAATCTGTCGATGAAGCGATGACGATCAAAAACACCGAAATTGCCGAGGAACTCGCATTGCCGCCGGTGAAAATTCACTGTTCCGTGCTGGCGGAAGACGCGATCAAGGCCGCAGTCAAGGATTACAGAGAAAAAGCCGGTGGGCCAGTGGAGCAGATACAGGCGGGCTGATGTTCGGAGCAGGCACAGCGATTAGCATTTCCGATGCGGCGGCAGAGCATATCAAAGCCCTGATTGCCGAGCGCAACAAGCCGACAGAGGGGATCAAGGTTGGTGTGCGTTCACGCGGCTGTTCCGGCCTGTCCTATACCATCGAATATGCCGATGAAATCGGCCAGTATGACGAAGTGGTGGAAGATAAGGGTGTAAAAGTGTTGATCGATCCGAAGGCCATCATGTTTCTCATCGGTTCGGAAATGGATTTCGAGGAAGATAAGTTCAAAAGCGGCTTTACCTTCAAAAATCCCAATGAAAAAGGGCGCTGCGGTTGCGGTGAATCCTTCCACGTTTAATTCTGATGATACAAAATTATTTTACGCTTCTTGGCCTTGAGCCACGCTTTGACGTGGATGTCGCCGCGTTGCATAACGCGTATGTGACGATGCAGCAGCAGACCCATCCGGACCGGATGCTCGGCAAGTCCGATAAAGAGCGGGCGAAGGCGATTCAATTATCGATGGATGCGAATCAGGCCTATGAAACGTTAAAGGATCCGCTGACGCGCGCGCAGCATTTGTTGAAATTGCAGGGCATTATCGTCAATGCCGATGGTGAAGATACGCTCAAACCCTCACAGGCATTGCTGATGGAGTCGATGGAAATCCGCGAGCAACTGGCACAGGCGGATAGCGAAATAGAGATTGCCAGAGCATCGAGTGATTTAAAAAAGGCGGGCAGGGAATGTGAGGCACGGTTGTCGGCATGTTTTGTACGGGAAGCCTATGAAGAGGCGGCGGAAGAGACGATTCGTCTGCGTTATCTGGGCAAGGCGCTCGAAGAGGCGATGGTGCGCCACTATCAACTGAAAGCGGTGGTGTCATGAGCTTGTTGCAAATCCATGAGCCGGGCCAGACACCCGAACCGCATGCTGATGCGCCGACACAGGCCATCGGGATTGATCTGGGCACCACGCATAGCGTTGTGGCTTTTTCGCAGGATGGTAACGTCGAGGTGATTCAGGATACGCAAGACCGGCGGATTATTCCCTCCGTCGTGGCCTATCTGGACGGCAGGCCGGTGGTCGGCACGCGTGCGCTTGGGCTGGAAGGAGCGATTCATTCGGCCAAACGCGGGATGCGCGATGCGGTGCAGGAAATCACGGAAGGTCATACGCCGATCAGCGTATCAGCCGATATTCTGCGTTATCTTAAAGCCATGGCAGAGGCCGAACTGGGAAGCGATATTACCAAAGCGGTGATTACCGTGCCGGCCTATTTTGACGATGCGGCACGCACTGCCACGCGCGATGCGGCACGGCTGGCCGGGCTGGACGTGCTGCGCCTGATCAATGAACCGACGGCGGCGGCACTGGCATATGGTCTGGAGTATGGCGCGGAAGGTGTGTATGCCATTTACGATCTGGGTGGTGGCACTTTTGACATTTCGATTCTGAAGCTGGAAAAAGGCGTGTTTCAGGTATTGGCAACCGGCGGAGATAGCCAGCTTGGCGGAGATGATATTGACCGTGCGGTGGCAGAACATCTGGGCGGTATTCCGCTGACACAGGCGCGGGAGATCAAGGAACGATTGAGTGAGGTCTCTCATATTCGTCATCCTGAGGAACGTCGTGACGAAGGATCTCAGCCAATGGAAACAGATTCTTCGCCTACGGCTCAGAATGACAAGATTTTTTCTCGCGAGCAACTCAATGCACTGGCGAAATCGTTGATCGACAGGACGCTGGCCGCATGTGAGCAGGCAATACGCGATGCCGGTGTTGACAAGGACGATATTCAGGGTGTGGTTATGGTCGGCGGTTCGACACGCATGCCCTATGTACGTGAGAAGGTATCGGCACTATTCGGCCAGCCGGTATTGACGAATATCAATCCGGATGAAGTCGTAGCGGTCGGAGCGGCCCTGCAGGCCGAAGCACTGACCAGCGGTGCGGATCATCTGCTGCTGGATGTGATTCCGTTATCGCTGGGGCTGGAGACCATGGGTGGCATCGTCGAAAAAATCATTCACCGCAATACGCCGATCCCCGTATCGGCCTCGCAGGAATTTACCACCTATCAGGACGGGCAGACGGCGATGAAGATGCGTGTCGTCCAGGGCGAACGCGAAATGGCCGATCAATGCCGGTCGCTGGCGGAGTTTACACTGAAAAATATCCCGCCGCTGCCGGCCAATGTCGCACGGATCAAAGTGCATTTCGTGGTGGATGCTGACGGATTGTTAAGTGTATCCGCCCGGGAAGAAACCACGGGAATCGAACAGCATGTCGAAGTCAAGCCATCTTACGGGCTGGAGATCGATCAGATCGAACAGATGATTCGTGACTCGATGGAGCATGCGAGGGAGGATATTACTGAGCGGTTACTGGTCGAATCACGCGTGGAAGCCGAGCGGATTATCCATGAGATTGAAAGTGCCATGAACATGGATGAAGCACTGCTGGAAACGGATGAAAAAACAACGTTATTGAAGCAAATAGAGCAGCTTAGGGAGGTTATGACACAGGATGATCGTGACAGGATCGACATGGAAGCGAATACATTAAATGAACTGGCCAATCCTTTTGCTGCAAGAAGGATGGACAAGGCCATCGCTTCTGCGCTAGAAGGCACGCATGTGGATGAAGTAATAAGTAGTTAAATGTCATCCTCGGGGCAAAATTCAGTAGACTTTCGAAGTCAGAAACGTCTTCTGGCGTTTCTTCCGTGGAATGACGAGTATTAAAGGAAAGAGGTATTATGCCTAGGATCACATTTGTCATGCCGGACGGCGAAGAAAAAACCTTTGATGCGCCGGAGGGTATTTCCGTGCTGGAAGTGGCGCATAAAAATGACATTCCGCTGGAAGGTGCCTGTGAAGGATCGCTTGCCTGCTCGACCTGTCACGTCATTGTCGATGAAACCTATTACAACAAGCTGGATGACGCCTCGGAAGATGAAGAAGATATGCTCGATCTGGCATTCGGCCTGACGCATACCTCGCGTCTTGGCTGTCAGATCATCATGACGCAGGCGCTGGACGGACTGCGTGTGGCGCTTCCATCCGCGACGCGCAACATGATGGTTGATCAATAAGCTCCTCTCGCCTAAAAAGAAGTCCGTATTATCAAGAGAAAGGATGATGGCCATGTCATCGAAGAAAAAAGCTGAGATTACGAAAAAAGGATCATCGAGGATTGTTACCATTCTGATGCCCGTTCTTGCGGTCATTCTGTTTGGCGGAGGACTGGGCTATTATATCACTCAGGGCAGCATTGATAAAAAACTGGTCAAGCAGGTAATTGACAGCTGGGCTGCCTCGCTTGAAGCAACCACTACCGTGGGTGAAGAAAAGGTCACCTTTACCTATGATGATATTGTGATGCAGGGCAGTGTGATGGATCGTTACGCAACGATCAACCGCCCGCGTTTTCAGCTTCATATATTGAAAGAGGAAGATGAGGTAGAAGAAGACATTGCCGTTGAGGAAGAAGAAGCAGAAGAAGGACAACAGAATGCACAAGAAGAAGCGGAGGTGCTGCCGTCTGAACCGGAAACAAAAATAGATGTGATTACCGTTGCGACGGAAAGTGCCAGGCTTTATCCTAATGGCGTGAATCTGTCATCTGCGAAGCTGGAACTTGATGGTCCGATCCGCTTCATAGAGGAAAATGAAACATTGATGACGCTATCCTATGATGTGCCAATGATAGTGCATGTAGATCGACTGAATAAGCAGAATGTTACCTTATCCCGGATCAAAGCGATACTGCCGGAAACTCTGTATGTGGTGGATGATGCCCTGGAAACGCCGGATCTGACTGCCAAGCAGGCGCCAGGTGCTTTTGCGGAACTGACAATAGCGGAAGGCAGACAACCGGTTGGCGGTATCTCTGTTCATATAAACGATCATGAATTAAGCGCCGAGGGGGCAGAAGACACCCTGCGCTTGGCATCGCTGAGGCTTGATATCCATAGCGAACCGGCAGAAGAAGCAGGGCAGTATAAACTCTTTTCCAGTTCTTCCTTTGACGGGCTGGAGAATTCGGTTGGCATGCCCTATGGCGCGATTGCCGGTACGGCCAATTTTACCTATGAAGGTGCCTTGCCGGACGCCAGTATGCAGGAGCCCATGCAGTGGTTAAGCATGCCTTGGCAACTGGCGCTGGAGAGTTTGAGGTTTTCCATCGGCGAGACCAAACTTGAGATAGATGGTTCATTTCATACGACACAACAAGAGTTTATCCCAATGGGACAGGTGAAGCTATTTGTGAACAATGTGTCGTTTATTCGTGAAGAGTTGCGTAAACATGGTGTGTTGGACGATGAAACCGACATGCTGGTGAATACACTGGTCACCAAAATGACCGGCACTTCACTAGAAGAAAGTCAGGAAATTAACCTGACGATATCGCGTGAAACCGAACAGTCACTTCAGCTTGGTAAGCTGAGCTTCGAAGAAGCTGCCGCGATTGCGCTGATGCCGGCGGCAGGTGCGCAGATGGATGACAGCGATGAAACACTGGCGGAAGAGCCGCCCATAGAAGAGATGCAGGTGGAAGAACCGCAAGCTGCTCCTCAGGCAGCGGAGGAGATACCAGCGAATGAGTAAGGCGCTGCCTGTATGGAATCTGGATGATCTCTATCCGGCGATTGATTCGGACAAACTTGATAAAGACATACGAAAAGCCGAGCGCTTATGCCGGCAGTTTGTCAAAGTATATGGCAAGGCGTTCCCGCGTATTTCTGCTAAAAAACTGGCAGAAGCAATTAGGGAATATGAAAAGATTCAAGATGTGCTTGGCCGTCTGGCAAGCTATGCGCAGCTGATTTATGCCGGGGATATGAGTGATCCGGCGCATGCACAGTTTTATCAGAATATTCATGAAAAAGTGAATGAACTGTCAACCCATCTGCTGTTTTTCACACTTGAAATCAACAAACTGCCGGAAAAAGAGTTAAAGACCAGACTGAAACCCAGCAAAGAACTGCAACATTATGCGCCGTGGCTGCGCGATGTACGGGCTTACAGGAAATATCAGTTGTCTGACGAACTGGAGACCATGCTGCATGAAAAATCGGTGGTCACGCAAAACTGGTCGCGTCTGTTTGATGAATCGGTGGCGCGTCTGCGCTTTAAGATAGGCAATAAAACGCTGACCTCGGCGGAAGCGCTGGATTTGCTGTCGCATAAGGATGCGAAGAAACGGCAGGCAGCGGCCAAAGAAGTTGGACGCGTCTTCGGTGAGAATGAGGCGTTGTTTGCGCTGATTACCAATACACTTGCCAAAGACAAGGCCATTGACGATGACAAGCGCGGCTTTGCCCAACCGATTTCTTCGCGCAATGTCGCCAATCAGGTTGAAGATGAGGTGGTAGAAGCGCTGCTTGAAACGGTCAAGGCTAACTATAAAACATTATCGCACCGCTACTATCACTGGAAAGCCAAGCAGTTCGGCAAAAAGGCCATTGATTACTGGGATCGCAATGCACCGTTGCCGCAGGATTCCGACAAGAGTTTCGGCTGGGAGGAATCAAAGGAACTAGTATTATCTGCCTATACCGCCTTTTCACCGGCACTAGCGAAGATCGGCAAGAGTTTTTTCGACAAAGACTGGATTGATGTGCCGGTACGTCCCGGCAAGGCACCCGGTGCCTTCGCCCATCCGACGGTGCCATCGGCCCATCCTTATTTGTTGTTGAACTTTCAGGGCAAGACCCGTGATGTGATGACGCTGGCGCATGAGCTGGGCCATGGCGTGCATCAGGTGCTTGCGGCAAAGCAGGGGGCGTTAATGGCCGATACGCCGCTAACCTTGGCGGAAACGGCGTCGGTGTTCGGCGAGATGCTGACCTTTCAGGAGATTCTGCGCCGGGAGAAAAGCGAAAAGAAACGGATGTATCTGATCGCGGCGAAAGTGGAAGATATGCTTAACACCGTGGTGCGCCAGGTTGCCTTTTGCGAGTTTGAGCGCCAGCTTCATGATGAACGTAAGGAAGGGGAGCTTTCGGCCGAACGTATCGGAGAGATTTGGATGAACGTTCAAAAGGACAGTCTGGGACCGGCCATCAGGCTGCATCCCGAATATGCGTCTTACTGGATGTATATCCCGCATTTTATCCATACGCCCTTTTACGTTTATGCCTATGCGTTTGGTGATTGTCTGGTGAATTCGCTCTATGCAAAATATCGGGAAGAGCATGCCAAGGGCGCGAAACAGGCGCGTGCGTTTGAGAAGAACTATATTGAGATGCTTAAAGCCGGTGGTACGCTACGTCATAAGGAACTGCTGAAGCCTTTTGGGCTGGATGCCTCCAAGCTCGATTTCTGGCAACAGGGGCTGGATGTGATCGCAGGCTATATCGATCAGTTGCATTAAATCTCCATCCCCCGGCTCAGATAACGGCCTTTCTGGAACTGATAGCCCATCACGCCTTTCATCTGCATTGACTGTTTGCGGAATGCTTCGAAACTTTCATAGATACGTTTATTGATGTCGCCCAGTCTGGCGGTGTCGGCCAGCACCTCATTGGAAATCTCAAACTGCGCTTTGAGGATATCGTCCGGATAGGGCAGAATCTGAATAGAATCCATTTTCTGCAATTCAGCAAAAGCCCTGGTGTTATTCAGTGTATATTCCGCATGCATCAGCATGTTCTCCGTCGCGCAGGCGCCTTTGACCACATGCTGTAATTCCTTCGGCAGTGCGTCATAGGCCTGTTTGTTGATTAGGAATTCCAGCATCGGGCCGCCTTCTTGAAAGGCCGGGCCGTAATAATAGGGGGCGATACGATGGAACCCGAGCGCCATATCGTTCCACGGGCCGACCCATTCCAGCGCGTCAATCACGCCGGACTGCAGGGCAGTAAACAACTCTCCCCCCGGGATATTCTGCGGGTTGCCTCCCATTTTGGCGAAGACCTCACCAGCCAGGCCGGGAATACGCATTTTCAGCCCTTGGATACTGTCGAGATTTTCCAGTTTTTCCTTGAACCAGCCGCCCATCTGCGGGCCGGTATTGCCAGCGGGAAAGGAAATCACCCCGAACTGGCTGCCCAGTTCATGCCATAGTCTCAGCCCGTCACCAAAATAGACCCAGGCGTTGATTTCATCGGCCATCAGTCCGCCGGGTACGGCACAGAAAAAAGCAAAGCTGCGGTTTTTACTGAGCCAGTAGTAGGGGCCGCCATGCGCACACTGAATCGAGCCGTCTGCCACCGCATCAAACACGCCAAGGGCGGGAACCAGTTCACCCGCGCCGTAAATCTTGAGCTCCAGCCGCCCTTCACTCAGCTTGCTGATGCGTTCTCCCAGACGTACTGCGCCGGTACCTAGCCCGGGCAACACCTTCGGCCAGGTCATCGCCATTTGCCACTGGTATTTTTTTTCGGTAATGATATTGGGGGCGGCGAAAGCGGGAGAGGCTGCCACGACAGCGCCCAATGCGGCGCCTTTCATCACATCACGGCGTTTGAGGGATTTGGTCATAGATGTTCCTGTATCGATTTATTTACGTGAAATAGAAATACGAAAAGGCGGTATAGGTCAACCATACGAGTATGACGAGTGGTATGCCGGCCTTCATGTAATCGGCGAATTTATAATGGCCGGGACCGAGTACCAGCAGGTTGGTCTGATAGCCGATGGGCGAGGCCAGCGCGCAGCAATTGGCAGAAAAAATCACGGCAAAGATAAACATTTCCGGTGGAACCCCCAATTCCTGTGCCGTACTGACGGCGATTGGCGTAAACAGCAGGGCGGTGGCGTTATTGCTTAGCACGTTTGTAAGAACGGCAATAAGTAGAAACAACGCGGACATGGTAAATACCGGTGGCGTACCAACGGTCAGTTCGATCAGGCTATGGGCGAGCAGGGACGCACCGCCGGTTTTTTCCAACGCAATACTCATCGCCAGTCCGGCCGCGACCAGAAACACAATCGGCGCGTCCATCGCGCGCATGGCTTGGCGGATATTGATGCATTTCGTGAGTATGACCAGCGCAGCAGCGGCAAAGGCACTGATATAGATCGGCAGGACAGCGGTCGCGGCCAGCCCGATGGCCGCAGCAAAAATCAGATTGGTGCGCAGGGAGTATTTTTTGGACGGCAGATCTTCCTGCGACCACTCCATTACTACCATGTCCTTGCTTTCCCGGAGTTTACGGATATCATCGCGTTCGCCCATCACCAGCAAGACGTCTCCCGCTGCCAGACGGATCTCGGTCATACGCGAGGTAATCATGCGGGCCTTACGCTGTATCCCCATGACAATGCAGTGATAGTTATGATAAAAGCCGATTTGTTCGACGCTTTGCCCGACGAGTCTGGAGCCGGGGGTAATCAATACTTCCGCTAGTGACGAGTCGCTGGGTTTTTCTTTACCCTGATCATCACCTTCGCTGCTTTCCCCAGGCATGGTGGATTTGGTGCGAAACATGGTTTTGCCTTTATCGGAGAGCAGATTCTTGATGGTTTCCCGCGTGGCGGTGACCATGATGATGTCGCCTTCTTCAATCGGGATATCGCGGTCGAATGGCGGCAGAAAGGCATGCTCCCGGCGTTGAAGCATTTTGATACTGACCTCTTCTTCGCCAAATAATTCATCTGAACGAATGGATTTGCCGATCAGTTCCGATTTTTTAGCAATCTCCAACTGAGCGACGAACAGGCGCCCGCCAGTGAGTTCATCGGCCAGAGGCGCACGTTTGGGCAGCAGCACGGGCATGATGAAGCACACATAAAACATTCCCACAGCGGCAATGACCAGTCCGGGAATGGTAAAGTCGAAAAAGCCGAGCGGTTGCAGGCCGAGCGGTACTAGTGCAGCGGAAACCAGCAGGTTGGTGCTGCTTCCGATCAGCACCGTCGTCCCGCCCAGCACCGAGGCGTAGGACAGCGGAATCATCACCTTGCTGGCGGAAATATTCAGGCTGGCGGCGACGGCCAGCAGAATGGGAATGAAGATGACGACGGTGGGCGTATTGTTCATGACGGCGCTGATGATGCAGACGATGATCAAACTGGCGAAAATCGCCATGAACGGGCTGACGCGCGAAATGCGAATGATCAGCCGGGTCACGCTGTTGAGCGAGCCGGTACGCACGACCGCCTGGCCCAGGACCAGTAATGAGAGTACGGCAATCAGCGCCGGATTGGCAAAACCCAGTAAAAATTCATTCGGACTGAGTTTGACATTGCCGTCGGCATCCATGAGTGGGTGAAAGTGAAACAGCAGCATGAAGCTGCACAGCACGAGGACGGAGGTCATCTCCAGCGAAAATTTTTCCGTCGCATAAAGATAGACGGCAACGACGATGATGGCAAAAGTGCCCCACATATGCAGATGCGGCAGTATGGGTTGCCAGTGCTCGGCCAGTACCATAAGGTAAGGCTCTATTATCGGGAGAATTTGCTCAACCATGCTGATAGCACGTCCCGTATGGCGTTGGTTAGCTGCATAAGTTCCTCCTCGCTGATGGTCAGCGGCGGCATGGCATAGACGATATTGCCAAATGGCCGTAACCACACGCCTTTTTCGATCAGTTGTGGACGAAGTGCGAACATGTCCTCCTGAGTTGCATCGAGCTGCACGACGCCGATGGCGCCTTTGACACGTATGTCCCTGATGCCTTGAAGTTGCGACAGAGGTGACAGTTCGCTGAGAAAATGCGATTCGATATGTTCTACCTGAGATAACCGGTCTTCCGTTCTAAACAGATCCAGCGATGCATTGGCGGCCGCACAGGCCAGCGGATTGGCCATGAAGGTCGGACCGTGCATCAGGCATTTGCTCAGATCGTTATCATAAAAGGCATCAAATATGTCTGCGGTAGTAAGCGTGGCGGCGAGCGGAACATGCCCGGCCGTCAATGCCTTGCCGAGGCACAGGATATCGGGCGTAATACCCGCTTCGTCGCAGGCAAAAACACTGCCGGTGCGGCAAAAACCGGTCATCACTTCATCGGCGATAAACAGGATATCGTTTTCACGGCAGATGCGGCGGATATCATATAAGATATCGGCGCTGTGAAACCGCATGCCGCCCGCACCCTGGACCAGCGGCTCGATGATCAGCCCGGCGACGGTGGGCGCGATGGCGCTGACGGTTTCTTCACATTCGGCGGCGCTGTATTCGTCATTGGGAATGTCCATGACATAGTGACGTGCCAGTAACCCTTCGAAAGCGTTGTTGAAGGTGCTGCGTCCGCTGACCGACATGGTACCGAAGGTATCACCGTGATAACCGTGATGGAAGCAGATGAATTTGTTTTTGCGCGCATTACCCTGATTGCGCCAGTATTGCAGGCAGATTTTCAGCGCGACTTCCACGGCGGTCGAACCGGAATCGGAGAAAAACACACGCTCCAGCCCGTCCGGCGCCATGGCAGTTAGCCGTTTGGCCAATCGGTAGGCCGGTTCATGCGCCAGTCCGGCGAACATCACATGCGACAGTGTGTCCAGTTGTGTCTGCATGGCCTCCAGAATGACGGGATGCTGATAGCCGTGACACATGCTCCACCAGGAGGCGATGCCGTCAATCAGTTCCCGGCCATCCGCCAGTTTGATTTTACTGCCTTCCGCACCCACCACCGGCAGCGGTTGCTGCGCGGTTTTCATCTGGGTGTAAGGCAGCCAGATATGCGGCCACCCTTCCTCGAACCAATCCGGAGTCTCAGGCATGGAATGAATACTAGGTTGTGTTGACATTCAGAAAGAGATTTTTCGCCGTTTAGCGATAAAATGTACCCGGCCCTCCGGGTTGCGATCAAATGGCCGATATACATCAGCAAACTGCTCAAACGTAGCACCACTACGTCCTTCGCATTTCGCTTCGTCTCTCAGCCATTTGATCGACAACGTAATTCCTTTCCTGAATGTCAACACAACCTAGGCGGCTTCGGAAACGGTATCCGCCGTTTGCGGTTTCAGCGGCGACAATCCGAGCCGGGCAAACAAGCGGTTATCTTTATCATTCGCCGGATTGGCGGTGGTCAGCAATTCATCGCCGTAAAAGATCGAATTGGCGCCGGCAAAGAAACATAATGCCTGAAGTTCATCGCTCATCGCTTCGCGGCCGGCCGACAGGCGGACATAAGATGCCGGCATCATCAGACGGGCGATGGCGATGGTACGCACGAATTCGAACGAGTCCAATGGCTCTTCTTTACCATATAACGGCGTGCCTTCGACTTGTACCAGCAGATTGATCGGCACGCTTTCGGGATGCGCCGGCTGATTTGCCAGAGTGACCAGCAGTCCGGCACGGTCTGTGCGTGATTCACCCATACCGATAATGCCGCCGCAACAGACATGCATGCCCGAGGCGCGGACGTGTTCGAGCGTCTGAAGCCGGTCTTCATAGCTGCGGGTGGTAATAATTTCGGAGTAGAATTCTTCGGAACTGTCGAGATTATGATTGTAATAATCCAGCCCGGCTTCTTTAAGCCGTTGTGCCTGATCCTGATCGAGCATGCCCAGCGTGGCGCAGGTTTCCAGCCCCAGTGCCTTGACGTCGCGGATGGCATCGACCAGCGCCGGCATATCGCGTTCTTTCGGACTGCGCCAGGCCGCACCCATGCAAAAGCGTGATGCGCCCATCTCTTTGGCACGTCTGGCAGCGGTAACAATGGCCTCTTTCTGCATCAGCTTGGAAGCCTTCACCGGCGTATCGAAATGCGCTGATTGCGGGCAGTATTTACAATCCTCCGGACAGCCGCCGGTCTTGATGCTGAGCAGCGTACTCAGCTGTACTTCATTCGGGTTGAAATGTTTCCGATGCACGCTTTGGGCATCAAACAGCAGATCATTCAGCGGACGGTCATACAGGGTTATGACCTCTTCTTCCGTCCAGTCATGGCGTATGTCGGCTTGCAAGCGCATAGACTCTCCTTTATCTAGGGTGGATGATCATAGCAGGAGATTTCAGAAATGCCAGCCTCACTCGATGACAGGCTTGCCCGGGCTGTGGATGAGGTGCGCCATGCGCATCGCTACCGCGAATTATCCGTCAGCAGGCGGCTGGACGGTCCGTATATCGAACGGGATGGCAGGCGGTATCTTTCCTTCAGTTGTAATGATTATCTAGGGCTTGCAAGGCATCCGCAGATCATGGCGGCAGCAGAGGCGGCATTGCATGCTCATGGCTGTGGCAGCGGGGCATCGCGTCTGATCACCGGTAATCACCCGATGTATGACGCACTGGAAAAAGCGCTGGCTGATTATCATCATACGGAAGCGGCGCTGGTATTCGGCAGCGGTTATCTGGCCAATCTGGGCGTGATCGGCAGTGTGATGACAAAGAATGATCTGATTCTCGCCGATAAATACAGCCATGCCTGCATGCTGGACGGTACGCAACTTTCCGGTGCGGCGCTGAAGCGGTTTTCACATAACGATATGGCGCATCTGGAGCAGCTGCTGGAACAGCACCGAGAGCAGTATGATCGCTGTCTGCTCATGACTGAAAGCGTGTTCAGTATGGATGGCGATATAGCTCCGCTGGCAGCATTATCAGCCCTGGCAAAGCGCTATGATGCCTGGTTGCTGGTCGATAATGCGCATGGATTGGATATCGCCTGTAAGGAAGCGGATATCTGGATCGGCACCCTGTCGAAAGCTTTTGGCAGCTATGGCGGTTATGTCTGCGGGTCTCGGACATTAAGAGACTATCTCGTCAACCATGCCAGAAGTTTCATCTTCACCACTGGTCTGCCACCATCGGTCGTAGCGGCAGCATTAGCAGCCGTTAATTATGTCAAAGAACATCCGGACATATGCCGCTTGCCACTGCAACATACGCAGGCATGTGCAGAAGCGCTGGAATTACCAACTCCGCATAGTCAAATCTTGCCGCTCATGGTTGGTGAGTCTGAGCGTGCGGTTCAATTATCGCAGTGCTTGCAGGAAAAGGGCATATTAGTGCCTGCCATTCGTCCGCCGACGGTGCCGGCAGGAACAGCGCGGCTGCGGCTATCGTTCCAGGCCAATCATACGCAGGCACATGTTGATCAACTGGTAGCAGCGTTGAAAAGACATAAGGAGTTGTGGGATGAAAACCATCACCTTCAGCGGATGGACCCGGCCGCATGATGCGTTGAATGTTATTGCGCCTGAGGCCGAACATATCGACTATAGCCGCTTTACGTCGATCGGGCAGTTGACGGACGCATGGGAGAAAGAAGCAGATGTCGTCATCGGCTGGTCATTGGGCGGGATGATCGCCAGGCAGCTTATCCTCCATAAAAAATTATCGCCTGATTATCTTATTCTGATTGCCACGCCGTATCAGTTTGTGGCCTGCGATCGTTTTTCCAGCGCCATGCCTGCTGAGACCTTCCGGCAGTTTTACCATGACTATCGCGCTGATACCGGGTGCACTATCCGGCGCTTTCACGGGTTGCTGGCCAAAGGTGATATCCACGCCAGACGTCTGCTTAATGAATATGTACACCATCCGCAGGCAGAAGACGCAGCGCGATGGCTGCCGTGGCTGGATTGGCTGGAAAGCTACAAGGCGAACCACCATGCATATGATGACTTTCCACCAACCTTGATTATCCATGGCAGGAATGATGCCATTGTTCCGTATGAACAGGGAAGAGCACTGCATAAGATTATGAAACACTCCCATTTTGACAGTATAGAAAATTGTGGTCACACGCCCCACAGGCATGATACAGCATATGTCATGGAGTCGATCCGGAAATTTACCAGCCAGAACAGAGCATGACCGTAGCATCACATTCCGTTAAACAGGCGTTTGAGCGTTCGGCGAAAGAGTATGATGCGTTTGCCAGACTTCAGCGCTATACGCTGGAAGATGCCGTGCATATGGTACGTTATATCTTTCCTGAGAGAGGGATGGTATTGGATGCGGGATGCGGTACCGGATATCTGAAAGACTATATTGATCGGGAAAAAATAAGCTGGCGCCTTGAGGGATGTGATATTGCCAGAAATATGTGTGATCTTGCCTCTCGAAAAATGCCGGTGAAACAATGTTCAATCGAATCTCTGATGTTTGAAGATCAGTCTTTCGATGCTGTTTTTTCTTCACTTACCATGCAGTGGGTAGAAAAAGTTGAGGAAGCATTTCGAGAGGTTTACAGAGTGCTTAAACCGGGCGGTTATACGATGGTCACCACCTATGGAACGGATACGCTCTGGGAATTGAGGGAAGCGTTTTCTACTATTGACGGCCTGCCACATGTCATTGAATTTTCCGAACTGGATTATTTGCTGAAATGTGCTGGTGATGCCGGATTTAATATACAGCTGAGCAAAAAAGCTACAGAGACCTATTACTATCCTAATTTGCAGGCGTTATTAGATATGTTGAGGGGGCTGGGCGCGACCAATAAACACGTAAAACGCCATAAGGGATTAACGGGAGTACACACTTTCGCGATGATGGAACAGGAATATGAGCGAAGGCATTTGAATCCGAGCGGTCTTCCTGCCACGTGGGATGTGTATTTCATTCTGCTAAAGCGTTCCTCTTAGCCGTTAATTGCTCATGTCTGCTTATTTTATTGCCGGTATTGGCACAGAGGTAGGAAAAACATTTATTACGTGTGCGCTTATCCGCCAGTTGCGTGGAAAACGCATTGATGTACACGCTTATAAACCCGTCATCTCCGGTTTTGGTGAGAGCCATATTGAATCTTCGGACAGCGCTTTATTATTGCAGGCGATGGAACGACCTGTCACGCCGGAACAGATTGCAGCGATATCTCCCTGGCGATATCCGGCACCGCTGTCTCCCCATCTGGCGGCGGAGAAAGTATCGGACAAAATCGATGAACAGGCTGTGATAACATGGTGTCGGAATAAAATAACGTCGAGCGATTCTCAGAATATCCTTTTATTCGAAGGAGCAGGCGGTCTGATGGTGCCTGTCAACAGGAATACGACGTTGCTCGACATTATTAAAGCACTTTCCATCCCGGTCATTTTGGTCTCTTCCAGCTATCTCGGCGCTATCAATCATACCCTGCTTTCGTATGAACTGTTAAAAGCGAAACAGATTTCCCTTAGCATGATAGTGATATGTGAAGCAGATGCGCCATACGATGTCGGGTTGGAAGATACCACGACATCCATTGGCGCTTTTATCGATGCGAAGATTCCGGTATTATCGATTCCAAGAGTCGAGGAAGGAGCATTGGATCAACTGCCGGATTTAACCAGATATCTATGAAAGAGTTTTTTGACAGAACCCAGCGGATTGTCGGCCTGCAGCCGCGCAAATTACCGGGGCCGGGAGATTATGCTGGATTTCATGATCGCGTCATGGCCAGCGGACTGGATGTTGCTACCGCCTTTTTTCTGTTTAATGACCTGTTTCAATGGCTCTCCAATGCGATTTTTGCGATTTTTGTACCTCTGCTTGGTTATTCAAAAGATATATTGCTGCATCATTCTGCCGGTGTGAGCTCTTTCAATAGCATGATACTTTATTTCTGGGAGTCCGGTTGGGTGACGTTATGGATGATTAATACCATCTTTCAAATTCTGTTTATGGCCGTACCGTTTATCGGTACCTGGTATTTCTTTAGTACTTCGCCCGGAAAGTTTCTGGTGGGCATTGAGATACGCAGCATCCGTGGAAAAAGCACAACACCGACATTGATACAATATATCCTGCGCTATACGTCGTTCCTGTTTACCATTACGCCATGCCTGCTGGGGTTTATCTGGCTCTTGTTTGATCCTAAAAAACAGGCGGTTCATGACAAAATTGCCGGCACGGTGGTGGTCTATAGCAAAGGAGGCAGTATTTTCCGCCGGACCTTTAATTTTATCCGTTACGACCTTCTGGGGCTGGAGCGGAAGGAAAGGGAGAAAGAAAAAGGTAACGATAATAAGAAAAAAGACGACACAGATGATGGAAATAAGACTAGCTGATTGCTTCCATCTGTTCATCGGTCAGATGGGCTGGAATTAACATCACAGGGATTAATAATTTATCGCCGGCGTGTTTGACGATTCGACTGATAAGTTTGCCGCGTTCGGCGCCCTGTGGTTTAACGCCCAGTACAATCATATTCGCGTCATAATCTTCCATGGTCTGGGCGATGATTTCATCCGCCGGATCGCCTTCACGGACATGCAACTCAGGCATATATTCCAAAATGCTATAGACATCTTTCGCCATGCCTTCGAGTAGTTCGGCCGCATCACATTTGCGGTCTTCCTGCATTTTGGTTTCGATCATATGCAGACCATGCATATCCATCGGATTGATGACATGCAGCAATTCTATCAGGATGTCGCGCTTTTTTGCTTTCAGACAGGCGAAACGAAGGGCTGCGCGTGCTTCATCACTGTCATCGACACAGACCAGGAATTTCGACTGCTTTATGGCGGATGCTGTTTGTGTGTTCATAAATATTCCGGTCACTCTATTTTTCGGAAGAACCAGCTGGCAAACCAACCAACGGATAATGCAATAACAATCGCACAGGCGCCATATAAAAATGCATGATGATTGGCCGCGTCATATAAAAATGCATCGAAACCGGTTTTAAACACCTGAATAGGAATGGTCTGCATGCCGGACAGCGCTCCGTCGCTGAACAGATAGACCTCGGCGGTATAGGTGCCGCGCGGCATGTTATCGGGAAAATCGACCACGGTTTTAAACAAGGTCTCGCCCATGAATTCGACATCGGCCACCTGCTCGCGGTAAAGTTGCTGTTCGCTCAGGATACGTTCCAGATTGTGTTTGAAGTCGGATGTAGCGTTGGTGGTATCGTCGGAAAGATCGATAATGTCTAATGTATCGAACAACAAATATTCCTGGATATCTTCCAAAGGCCGGTTGGAAGCAATAGCGTAAAAATTGGGAATATGCTCAAAGGTTTCTTCCTGCCGATTGACCCAGATACCGGCCACGCGTTCCTTTTTACGCATGACAAAATCTTTCTCAGGGCCTCGGAAGATAACGATAATATCACCCGGATCATTACGTGCGCCAAACAGCAGAATCTGCGTGCCGGTAAAGCGTGAATGAATTTCGACATGATGGCTCGAAAGATCGGAGGTGATCGGAACGGCCTGCGCCGGTTGTGACATAGTGCATATGATAATAAGGATGTATAAGAGTAAACGCATTAGTCAGATGCCTCCAGCACGGTCAACGAATAGACATCCGGCGGAGTGACGAACAGGCCATACCCCAGCTTGACGGCAATGATCAGCACCAGCAGTGCCATCAATCCCCGCAATTGCTCGGCAGGCAGTTTTGTGCCCAGCCGCGTACCGATCTGCGCGCCGAAAACGGAAGCGCTGAGCAGCAGCGCTGCCAGTATGATATCGACCGTATGAGTGGTCAGTGCGTGCAACAGGGTGACATTCGCGGTGATGAAGATAATCTGATACAGCGATGTGCCGACCACGACGGATGTCGGCATGCCGAGCAGGTAGATCATCGCCGGAATCATGAAAAAGCCGCCGCTGCCCATGATGGAAAGCATGACGCCGACGATGGCACCGACACTGAGCGGCAGTAAGGCGCTAATATAGAGTTTTGAATCAGGAAAGTGCATTTTGAACGGCAGGGACTGAATGAAATGATAGCCGTGATGGCCGCTGACTGGGGTCGTTTTCTTTTTGCGCAGCATGCTGCGGCTGCTTTCGACCGCCATCAAGGTGCCGATAAAACTCAGCATGGTTACATAGGCCAACGAAATGACCAGATCGATCTGTCCCAGTGTCTGCAGCCATTTGAACAGCCATATACCGATCACCGAGCCGATAAATCCGCCGACAAGTAACAGATTGCCCATTTTAAAATCAACCGTCTGGCGCCGCCAGTGCGTAATAAAGCCGGAGACGGACGATGCGACGATCTGATTGGCCGAGGTGGCAACCGCCACAGTAGGTGGGACGCCGATAAAAATTAGTAACGGGGTGATCAGAAACCCGCCACCGACACCGAACATACCGGACAAAATACCGGTCATACCGCCGAGCAGCAGTATCGTCAGGATATTCACAGACATTTCGGCAATCGGCAGGTAGATTTGTAACATGAAATCCGCGTCGGTTGGTCGTTTGCCATACTCTAACGCAAGCTGCCCTGCTTGCAATGCGAAAATCTACAATGGGGACTTACTCGGTAGTTTCGCATCAGGCGGGCGGATGTAAAGTGGTGACAGGCGGCGATTACCATTTTCCGTCTCATAGAGATCGACGGCGGCTATCAACCCCTGGGCAGAGGGCAGGAGGGATGCCTCTGCACAATGTGCATCATCAATAGCTACATTGCCGGCCCATGGCTCATAGCCGGCATAACGCTCTGCCAGCGCTTCAGGCGCCATGATTTGAATCTCTTCCGGTGAGGTCAGTCTGTTGTGTGTTTTGACGAATGGCTGAGCGTAAACTTCTCCGCGTCCGGCCTTCAGTAACGTCACCATGTTCTGAACATCCGTATGTTCGCTCATATAACCGGCGGCCATGCTTTCCAGCGTTGTCAAGGGATGGATGCGTATGTCAGGATGGGCATAGGCAATAGTCCGCGCCACGGACAAGGCAATGCGAATGCCGGTAAAGCTACCGGGACCGATGGTGACTGCCAGATCGGTAATGTCCGTATAGCCAATCTCTGCTTGTTGCAACAGCGATTCTATGGCCGGGATCAGCCCGGCTGCCTGACTGTGCGGCGTATCCAGTGATTGCAGGGCGATAGTGCCATCTATCGCCAGCCCCACTGACCCGACACCGGTAGAACTATCTAATGCCAGTAAGATTCGTGATTTCTGCTTCATTCGCTGCTTGACCTCTGCTGCGTGCTAGCATTATTGTGCAGGCCCTGCAAGTATGGAGCGTGTTGGATGGAAGCATTGCGCAAAAAGAAATGTGAGCCTTGTGAAAATGACGGCTCGCCGTTGTCGATTGAGGTGACCTATCAGCTGCTGCATCAGGTAACCGGCTGGTCATTAAGCAAAGACAGTACCTCTATTGAACGGTCGTTTAAATTTGAGAATTTTGCAGACGCGCTGGAATTTACCAACAGGATAGGCGATATCGCCGAGGATGAAGGCCACCATCCGGATATGAAACTGGGCTGGGGATATGTGGAATGCCTGTTGACGACGCACAGCATGGGCGGTCTGAGCGAGAATGACTTTATCGTCGCGGCGAAGATCGATGCGTTATTGGAATAGGACGCGATGAATAAAAAACTCTACATCAAAACCTATGGTTGCCAGATGAATGTTTATGATTCGCTGCGCATGGAAGATGTGCTGGCGCCGATGGGCTATGACACCACCGATTCGTATGAGGAGGCGGATCTGGTCCTGCTGAATACCTGCCATATCCGCGAAAAGGCGGCGGAAAAAGTCTATTCCGAACTGGGGCGTATTCGTCAAAGCAAAGACCAGCGTGCGAAGGCAGGCAAACAGACCTTAATTGGTGTCGCCGGATGTGTTGCACAGGCTGAAGGTGAAGAGATCATGCGGCGCGCACCCTATGTCGATATGGTGATTGGTTCGCAAAGCTATCATTTGTTGCCGGATATGATCAAGCGGGCGGAGCATAAATATAGTCGTCATCCTGAGCAGCCGAAGGCTGTCGAAGGATCTGGTACAGAGGAAACAGATTCTTCGATTCGCGCTGACGCGCTCACTCAGAATGACGGAGAAAAAATTATTGAGCTGGCCTTTCCGGAAATCCAGAAATTCGATTATCTGCCGGAACAAACCAGAGGGCAGGGTGCGACTGCGTTTGTATCGGTGCAGGAGGGCTGCGATAAATTCTGCAGCTTCTGTGTCGTGCCTTATACGCGTGGTGAGGAATATTCACGGCCGGTGATGAAGGTCATCGACGAAGTGAAACAGCAGATGGATCACGGGGCGATCGAGATCACGCTGCTTGGTCAGAATGTCAATGCCTATCACGGTGAAGGACCGGACGGCAGGGAATGGTCGCTTGGCCGGTTAATTATGGAACTGGCGAAGCTCGACGGGCTTGAGCGGATTCGCTATACCACCTCGCATCCGCGTGATATGCATGAGGAACTCTATCAGGCACATGCGCAGGTGGAGAAGTTAATGCCCTATCTGCATCTGCCGATTCAGGCCGGATCGAACAAAGTGCTGAAGGCGATGAACCGCAAGCACACGGCAGATGAGTATATTGCCATTATCGAAAAACTGCGTTCCCTGCGGCCAGACATGGCCTTTTCCGGTGATTTCATCGTCGGATTTCCCGGTGAGAGTGAAGCGGATTTCGAATCCACATTGCGCGTGGTGGAAACGGTTGGTTATACGCAGGCCTATTCGTTCAAATACAGCCCGCGCCCGGGTACACCGGCGGCGAATGCCGATCAGGTGGCAGAAGCGGAAAAGGTCGAGCGGCTGGAACGGTTGCAGGCTTTGCTTAACAAACAGCAATATCAGTTCAACCAACAGACAGTCGGTAAACTGCTGCCGGTGCTGTTCGAAAAACGTGGGCGCCATGCCGGACAATGGATCGGACGCAGTCCTTACATGCAGGCTGTCCACATGAACAGCGAGGAGGATTTACAGAATCAGTTCCTCTTGGTAGAGGTCACCGAGGCGCATCCGAACAGTCTGAGAGCGGACATCAGTGCGCAATATCGACCAGCAGGGGAACCGGTAATCACTGAACAGGCATATGGCTAAAACCAAAACCTCACCGCGCAAAACCGCACAGGCTAAAGACGTTGAAACCGTCAATCTCTTTTTTGATAATAACGCGTCGTTACCGCTTCTTTACGGGAATCACGACGCGAATCTGGAGCGGATCGGGTCGCAGCTCAATGTCACGGCGGTCTCGCGCGGCAATATGATCAGTATTTCCGGTAAGCAGCGTGATATCCAGGCCGCAGAGAAAATTCTCAATAAACTCTATAAGCAGATTGAAGATGGCGTGGATGTCGGTCCGGCGGAGGTCGATGCGGCGATTCGCATGGAACCGCCGGTGAATGATCCGAAGAAAGGTGGTAAGAAAAAGCGGGCACTGGAAAAAGGCGACAGTGAGGTCATGGTCAAGACCTATAAGAAGACCATTCGTCCCTATTCGCATATTCAGGCCAATTACATGCGTGCGCTGTTCGACAGCGACATGGTGTTTTCACTGGGCCCGGCGGGGACGGGAAAAACCTATATTGCCGTGGCGATGGCGGTCAATGCGTTGATGAACAAAAAGGTGGAGCGGATTATTCTGTCGCGCCCGGCGGTGGAAGCGGGAGAGAAAATCGGCTTTCTGCCCGGTGATATCAAGGAGAAAATCGATCCGTTCCTGCGCCCGCTCTATGATGCGCTGTTCGATATGATGCCGGCGGAGACGGTGCAGGAAGCGATGGATAACGGTATGATCGAACTGGCGCCGTTGGCTTACATGCGCGGGCGGACGCTCAGCAACGCTTTTGTGATTCTCGACGAAGCGCAGAATACCACGCGCACCCAGATGAAAATGTTCCTTACCCGTATGGGAGAATATTCGCGCATGGTTATTACCGGCGATTTGTCGCAGGTCGATCTGCCGAAGGATGTGAAGTCCGGTCTGGCGGATTGCGTGCCGAAAATCGAGCATATTGAAGGGATTGACGTGGTGCGCTTCTCCGATAATGACGTGGTGCGTCACGAACTGGCGGCCAGGATCGTCAAGGCCTATGACGACTGGGAAGCGCGTAAGCGCCTGCCGATCGAGCCTTCGGCCTATGATGACGATAAATAATCGTTACGATGTCACTCTCTGACATAACCATCATCAGGCAATCGGAATCATGGCAGGGTGAGCAGGCGCTTTTTGCGTTGACCGGCTCGGCGCTGGAAGTGCTTGGCACAGAAATAACCGTGCCTGAAGCACAATCGCTGGCAGTCGTTTTTACCGATGATGCGTCAATTCGGGACATGAATCATCAGTTTCGCGGCAAGGATGCGCCGACCAATGTGCTGTCCTTTCCGTCGGATGAAGAAGAGGAATTGGGCGATATCATCCTCGCCTATGAAACGATTGAAAAAGAAGCGGCAGAACAGCGTAAATCCTTCGATAATCATCTGACGCATCTGTTGATCCACGGTATCCTTCATTTACTGGGTTATGATCATAGTGAGGAAGACGAGGCGCGAGACATGGAATCATTG
Source organism: Rickettsiales bacterium (assembly GCA_028281385.1). GTDB lineage: Bacteria > Pseudomonadota > Alphaproteobacteria > Rickettsiales > UBA3002 > JANQJY01. Next base: position 23,057 of record JANQJY010000106.1, read on the forward strand.
GAAATCAGGATTCTGGCGAAGCTCGATATTGCAAATCCGTATGAAACGCGCTAAATTAGACAAACATGATTAACAGCAACAGACCGTTATGAGTTCCGACCATGCCGAGGGGAGCAGTCCCCGGCCTCTGATGCATCAACCATCAGAGGCAGACACTTTATCCGCACAGCTCTCACCCTTCCAGCAGCTGAGCCGCTGGTTGAAAAGTTTCAGCAATAAACCGGATAATTCGCTTAAGGCCGCACTTGAAGAAGTCATCGAAGAGCATGAAGATGACGAAACGCTGATTTCCGAAGAAGAACGCACATTGCTGAAAAATATGTTGGCGTTTGGGGAGTTGACGGTCGGGGATGTGATGATTCCGCGCACCGATATTTTTGCCGTACCCGATGATATTTCCTTCGATGAACTGAAAAAACATATGGTCGAACAGCGCCATACGCGTATTCCCGTTTATCAGGAATCGCTCGATAATATCCAGGGCTTTATCCATCTGAAGGATTTGGTGCCAGCACTGGCCGGAGACAGTGATTTCACTACGCAAAAGCTCATGCGTAATATTTTCTTCGTCCCCTCTTCGATGAAGATTATCGATCTGCTGCTGAAAATGCGGCTGGCCAGCTGTCATATTGCCATTGTCGTTGATGAATATGGCGGTACAGACGGGTTGGTAACCATGGAAGATCTGTTTGAAGAAATTGTCGGCGATATTCAGGATGAGCATGATGAAGATGAGGTGCTGCCGGCGATGCACTGGATTTCTGCCAATATCCTTGAAGCCGATGCCCGCATTAAAATTGACGATCTGTCAAAGGAGCTGAATGTCGATATGATCAATGGCCATGGTTCGGATGATTTTGATACGGTCGGTGGACTGATCGTTTCGATTCTAGGGCGCGTACCGGCGCGTGGTGAAGTCATCGATTATTCCTACGGTATGAAAATCGAAGTTTTATCGGCCGATCCGCGGCGGGTCAAAAAAGTGCGCCTTGTCCGCCCGCAGGCGGCCCCCCATTCAACGCAATAGTCTAATTCGTCATCCTCGGGACAAAATTCAGGAGAATTTTGGTCCCGGGGACTCGCCGCGCTAGCGCTGGCGTAGCGGGTCCAAGACTCGTTTGTCAGTAGACAAACGATGTCAAAAATGCCTGCTGGCATTTTTGACCTGGATTCCACTATAATTTCGCCTCCTGGTGAAATTATAGTGGAATGACAAATATAAAAAATGGTCGTAGTTAAATATATTATTTTCGGTTCTCGGATAAATAATCCCACTGGCTGGACGCGCTGGGCGTGCGCTTTTGCCTATGGCGCCATGGCAGCGCTGAGCATGGCGCCGATGCATTGGGTGCTGTTTCTGTTTCCGGCCTTCTGGGGGCTTTATCACCTGCTTGGCAGCAGTAAGACGGCAAAGCAGGCATTCGTCGACAGCTGGCTGTGGGGGCTTGGATATTTTATTGCCGGATGTTACTGGATTTCGATTTCACTCTTAGTCGAACCTGAACGTTTTGCCTGGATGATTCCCTTTTCGCTGATCGGGCTGAATGGCGTGTTTGCCGTATTTATCGGAGGATTCGGTGTGGCGTTTTTTCTGTTCAAACGCCAGCATATATTGCTGAATATGCTCCTGTTTACTCTGTTATGGTGCGTGTTTGAGCTGTTGCGCGGTCATGTGCTGACCGGCTTCCCCTGGAATCTGATCGGCTACAGCCTGGGCGTATCACTGCCCTTGTCACAAATTGTATCCGTGACCGGTACGTACGCTGCAGGAGGACTGGTCGTATTATGTGCCTTGTCACCCTTACTGTTGTTTCAATCAAACCGTATATTGAAAGGGGTAATGATAGTACCGGTTTTATGTATCACCGGATTATGGCTATGGGGACAGGAACGGCTGGCAGCTTATCCGACGGAATATCATGATAATATCGAGCTACGCCTGGTTCAGGGCAATATCGAACAGTCATTGAAATGGCAACCGGAGCATGCAATGGAAACGTTGCGTACTTATCTGTCTTTGAGCTCCGGAACAGGGGACAGTGACAGTAATAAGACACGCCTGATCATCTGGCCGGAAAGCGCGTTTCCTTTTTTATTGTCATCGCAATCCGAATGGTATGATACGCTTGCGGGCATATTGAACGAAAACGATCTGTTGATTACCGGTACGGTCACGGGCGAAAAGCCTGCGCCTCGTCAGCTATGGAACAGTATTGTGGCCATCGATCATGGCGGGCAGCTAATTGCCCGCTATGACAAGCATCACCTGGTACCGTTTGGAGAGTTTGTGCCGTTACGTGATGTGTTGCCGCTGGATAAGATTACGCCGGGACAGATGGATTTTTCCCGTGGAAACGCACCGCAGGCAATAACATTGGGAGAGGTGCCGGCTTTCCTGCCGCTTATTTGCTATGAAGTGATTTTTCCTTCTTATAGTATTGATGGCAGGGCGGAATGGATATTGAATCTGACCAATGATGACTGGTTTGGCGATAGTTTCGGCCCGTATCAGCATCTGCAGATGACACAGTTCCGGGCGATCGAACAGGGAAAACCCGTTATACGTGTGGCAAACTCAGGCATATCAGCCGTGTTCGATCCGGTAGGGCGGGAACTTACCCGTATGCCACTCTCTGCACAAGGTATAAAAGATATAGCGTTACCAAAAATGTTACCGAAGGCAACGCCTTATGGTTTCTACCGATAGTTTTTCATTCTATCAAAGGTTGTTATCTTCGTGTTTTATTTGTATTTTTTTACTATTAAACGCGTAAATATATCTGTTTTATCTTGAAACAATATCTTAATACCGTATGGTATCTTACAATAATGTGTTAATATTTTTTTAGTAATAGAAAGGATACTATGAGCGCCTCTTCTCCTCATCCGGTCGATATTCATGTCGGTAAACAATTACGGTTAAAACGTACCATTCTGGGGATGAGCCAGGAAACTATCGGCACGGCGATTGGTGTCACCTTTCAGCAGATTCAAAAATACGAGCGCGGTATCAACCGGATGGGAGCCAGCCGGTTATATGACTTTTCCAAGCTGTTAAATGTGCCGGTGTCTTATTTCTTTGAAGGGCTGTCGCAGGGTAATGAACAGGCGGTTTATAATGTGCAGGGAATGGCAGAAAGTTCTGCACCGGAATTTGAGCATGAACAAATGGCCAGCCGTGAAACCATGGAAATGATGCGTGCTTATTATAAGATTCAGAACCCGGCGATTCGTAAACGCATTTTTGAATTGATTAAAACCATTGCCGGTGATTATACCGAGGATAATGAACACCAGATTTAACCGCCATTTAATGTGGACATCTTTAATATAGACATCTCTTTGCTTCTGCTTGACCTTTGATGGAACTCCCTTATTTTCGGGGTATTAACTGCTAACCGACAGTGAGGCACGATGATCCATAATATGCAGTCTAACAGAAAATCTTACATTTTTACCAGCGAATCGGTATCGGAAGGTCACCCTGACAAGGTGTGTGACCAGATTTCCGATGCGATTGTCGATGCATTCTTAGGCGTGAACCCGCAGGCACGTGCCGCCATTGAAGTGCTGGCGACGACTAATCAGCTGATTCTTGCAGGAGAGATGCGCGGTGCTGAGGAAATCACCAAAGGCCAGATGGATGATATTGCGCGTGAGACCGTCAAAAAAATCGGCTATGTACAGAAGGGCTTTCACTGGGGGCATCTGGACATTCATAATTATGTGCATGAGCAGTCGGGCGATATTGCCATGGGCGTGGATGCGGCGGCAGAAAAAGATGAAGGCGCGGGTGATCAGGGTATCATGTTCGGCTTTGCTTGTACGGAAACACCTGAACTGATGCCGGCACCGATCAAATATGCCAATAAGATTCTGCAGCATTTGTCAAAAGTACGCCATTCGGGTGAGCAACCTTTGTTGGGTCCGGATGCCAAATCGCAGATCAGCCTGATCTATGAACATGGCAAACCCGTAGGTGCGGCCTCCATTGTGGTCTCCACCCAGCACGATCCGGCGTTGAGTCAGCAGGATGTCCGCGACATCGTCCGCACATCTGTGTTGGCATCCATTCCGGAAGGCTGGATGTGTCCGGAAGAAGAATTCTATGTCAACCCGACCGGCCAGTTCATCATCGGCGGTCCCGATGGTGATGCCGGGCTGACCGGGCGAAAAATCATCGTCGATACCTATGGCGGTGCGGCACCGCATGGGGGTGGCGCTTTTTCAGGAAAAGACCCGAGCAAGGTAGACCGCTCAGCCGCCTATGCCGCACGCTATCTGGCGAAGAACGTGGTGGCTGCCGGTCTGGCGGAACGCTGTACGATCCAGCTATCTTATGCTATCGGCGTGTCGCATCCGATTTCCTTTTATGTCAGTACCGTTGGCGGAGAGGTAGAGGATGCAAAACTGGAAAAAATTCTGCCGGAATTGATGGATCTTTCGCCGCGCGGTATCCGCGAACATCTGAAATTGAATGCGCCGATTTATTCGCGTACTGCAGCCTACGGTCATTTCGGACGCACTCCGGGCGATGACGGGTCGTTCAGCTGGGAAAAGCAAGATCTGACAGAAGAGCTGCAACGCCATTTCAATGCCAAAGCCGCCTGATCTTCCAGAGTTTATTTCTTCTCACGGCAGAACCCGCGGGCGGCGGTTGCGTCCTCGCCAAAAGCAGCTGGTCGATGAATTATTGTCGGATATTTCTTTGAATGATGCTGTAAGGGCAGAGCAGGCGGTTGAGCTAAACAAACTATTTCCGGATAAACGCGCCATTCATCTGGAGATCGGATATGGAGGAGGGGAGCATTTAGCTGCCCGGGCGCTTACTCAGCCTGAGAATGGATTTATCGGCTGTGAACCCTTTATGAATGGTACGGCCAAGCTGTTAAGCCGCATTGATGAACAACGGCTAGAGAATATCCGCTTGTTTACCGGCGATGTGCGCTATCTTCTGCCTTTGTTGCCTGAAGCCTCCATCGGTGATGTCTATCTTCTGTTTCCCGATCCGTGGCCCAGGCAGCGTCATCACAAGCGCCGCATTGTTAATGGTGATACACTGGCGATGCTGGCGCGGATTCATTCTGCCGACGGACGTTTACTAATCGCAACCGACCATGTCGATTATTGCGGCTGGATAGTGGAAAAAATATTAGCCTCCAACTGCTATGAATGGACTGCTCGGCAGATGGCAGACTGGAAACAACCGCCCGCAGACTGGGTCGAAACGCGCTACCAGCAGAAGGCCCTGCAACAGGGGCGCAAGGCAACCTTTATCGAGTGCAGACGGATATAGCCGTTTAAATTTATTCCGCCTTGTTTTCGTCATTCCCGCGACCCGCTGCGCCAGCGCTTGCGCGGTGAGAAGCGAGAATCTTGGAGAAATACGGCACAAAGATCCCCGTTTTCACGGGGATGACGGGGAACGATAAATGTAAATGGCTATAATATCAAAAAACACTTGAATTATCACAGAAGAGTGTCTATATCAGCCCTACACATACACGCGTTAGACGGAAGGTGGCCCTGGCCGCCTTTTTTGTTACGCAAAATCAGGAATAAGATGCAAAATACTATTGAGAAAATTCATGCTGTTATCGCCCCGTCACTGGAGCATATGGGATATCGTATTGTGCAGTTGAAAATAACTGACGGGTCCAAAGCACGCACCTTGCAATTGATGGCAGAACGCACCAGCGACGGCAGCATGAGCGTGGATGATTGCGCCGAGGTCAGCCGGACGGTATCCGCCCTGCTTGATGTCGAAGATATCATTCAGGGACAATATCGCCTCGAAGTCAGCTCGCCTGGGATCGACCGACCGCTGGTAACGATGCAGGATATGGAAAAATATCTGGGTTTTGACGCGAAGATCGAAACGACTCTTCCCATTTCGGGGCGTAAACGCTTTAAGGGAACCTTGCTCGAGGCGCAGGATAATAATGTTACCATGCAAATAGATAACGAACGGTTTGAGATCCCGTTCGACAGGATTTCAGCTGCCAAACTGGTGTTGACCGATGCTTTGCTCAAGGCGCATCAGGATGGGATATGGAAAAAGGAAACACAAACGGCATAGTCAATAGTTGAGAGGACAGAACAATGAATGCAGATAATTTAGCGTTTGGCAGTGGTGAGTTGGTACAGATTGCCGACGCCGTGGCACGTGAGAAGAATATCGACCGTGATTCAGTATTGGATGCGATGGAGCAGGCGATCCAGGTGGCGGGGCGCCGCAAATATGGCCAAGAACATGACATCTGCGCTGAAATCAACCGTAATAACGGTTCGATCCAGCTGTATAAGCAAACCCATGTCGTCGAGGAATTTGACGAGGATGAAGAGATTGCCCATAATCAGATTCTCGTGGCGGAGGCGCAAAAATGTGATGCTAACTTGAATGCCGGAGACGTGATCAGGGAAGAATTACCGCCAATTGATTTTGGCCGGATCGCAGCGCAGACTGCCAAGCAGGTGATCGTTCAGAAGGTGCGCGAGGCGGAACGGGACCGCCAGTACGAGGAATTCAAGGACCGCGTCGGCGAGGTCATCAACGGCGTCGTTAAGCGCGCCGAATACGGCAACGTCATCGTTGACCTTGGCCGCGGCGAAGGCATTGTGCGCAGGG
>JANQJY010000115.1 GCA_028281385.1 Rickettsiales bacterium
ATGTCTGGCGACCAGCACTTGGCCGATGCAGTTGTTGATCTTGTGCGCGCCGGTATGATTCAACTCGTCGCGCTTGAAATAAATACGCGCTCCGCCGCAATAATCGGTGAGCCGCTCGGCAAAATAAAGCGGACTGGGGCGGCCGACATAATCACGGAAATAATACTCCAGCTGTGACTGAAATTTGGCATCCTCTTTCAACGCGTCATAGGTGTTTTCAACTTCGAGAATTAGCGGCATCAGAGTTTCGGCGACATAACGTCCGCCAAATTTCCCGAAATGGCCGTGCTCATCGGGATAGGAAAAATCGTTTTGTGTGCTCATACTGCTGGTTGTAGCGTTTTTGCAAACTGATTAAAAGCGCGGATTTTCCCCGGGTCCTTCACGCCTGGAGAGGATTCGAGGCCGGAGGACACGTCTATCCTCTGCGCGCCGGTGATGCGGATAGCGTCTTCCACGTTGCCGATATGCAGCCCGCCAGCTAGGAACCATGGAGTATGGATATCCAACTGCTGTAACAGGGACCAGTCAAACACCTGACCTGTACCGCCGCTTTTGTCACCGGTTTTGGTGTCCAGCAACAGCATATCTGCTACGCCTTCATAGCGATGGATCTTCTCTACATCCGTTTCCGTGGCAATGCCGACAGCCTTGATGATCGGAAGGCCGGTTTGCTGGTGTATATCGCGGCATGTCTGCGGAGATTCCTCGCCGTGTAGTTGCAGATAGTCCGGCTGCCAGACGGATAATAGCTGTTCGATAGCCTCCTGTGCTGGATTGATCATAACAGCCACACATTTGATGTCCGGTGGCAGAGACTCTGTCAACGCTGCTGCCTGTTCAGCCGTAACATAGCGCGGGGAAGGCGGGTGCAGGATGAACCCCAGATATTCCGCGCCGGATGTAACCGAAGCGACAACGGACTCTGGTGAATTCAAGCCACAGTTTTTAATGATCATATTTTTTCCGCGCGCAGGCTGCGGACTTCATTTTCCAGCGCGTCAATGCGCTTATTGGCCTTGCGCAGGCTGATACTGCGTGAGACATGTTTGCCGAATGCCATGAACGCTGCGATCAAAAAACCTGCCAGAAAAAAGAGAATCGCATAGACGAACAGCGGTAGTTCAATCACATAGGGCAGAGGTGCAAGGGAAATGGCCATAGGATCCGGATTATTGGTGATAAACACCACGAACAGGGCCAGCAGACATAACAGGAAGACGATTTTAATCAGTTTAGTGACAAAGGAAAACATTGCCCCGGCACCTTTTAGGACCTAGCTGGCCCTGGCGTCCAGATCACCTGATTGTTTGTTGATACGTTCGCGCAGTTCCTTACCGGTTCTGAAATAAATCGCGTAGCGCTCACCGATATTGACGATCTCGCCGTTTTTCGGGTTACGTGCGGCCCGTGCTTCGCGTTTGCGCACGGAGAAAGCACCGAATCCACGTAATTCCACACGTCCACCTTCGGCGAGCGTACTGGAGATTTCTCCCAATATGGTGTTGATCAACACTTCCACGTCACGTTGGAACAGGTGAGGATATTTTTTCGAAATACGTTGGATCAGTTCTGATTTTGTCATGAGCTTTCTCTTGTTGTTTATTAATAAGCGGTTACCTGAAACGCTTAGCGAGCGGCAGGTTGCCAAATTAGCATCAGTCCGTCAAGTGGAACTGTTATATTTCGAGAAGAAAAGAGCAATTTGTGAACATATTGATTAAACTGTTCAAAGATGGAGTCGACATCGCGCTTGGGTTCGATGTCGCGAACCGAGATCGTTTCATCGATACCATGCTCTTTGTTTAGCCAAGCCAACGCCTCTTTTTCACCGCCCAGCGCATCGACCAGGCCAAGTTTCAGCGCCTGTGAGCCGGTAACAACGCGACCGTCGCGAATGAGAGTAACCGTTTCCTCCGGCAATTCCCGTTCCGCCTGCACAAGATTGAAAAAGAAAGTGTAAAAGTCATCGACCACACTCTGTGTCATTTTCCGTTCTTTCGGGCCGAATTTTTCTGCCGGATTCGGTGCGGCTTTTAACTCACCCGATTTTACCGTAATCGGGTTAATGCCGATATCCTTTGCCAAGTCAGTCATTTCAAAGGTTTGGATGATCACACCGATGGAGCCGGTGAGCGTACTTTCACGTGCCAGAATATAATCTCCTGCGACTGCAGCCATATAACCGGCGGAAGTGCATAATGTCCGCATCAGGACGACGACGGGTTTGACTTCGCTGATGGCTTTAAGTTTGAGATACAACTCCTGCCCACCCAGTGCGGTACCGCCTGGCGTGTCCAGATGCACGAAAACGGCCTTTACCGAATTATTAGTTTTCAGTTTCTTCAGCATCTCGTCGCGTTTGGGGTCATCCATGATCACATCGGTGACTTTGATACGGGCGACATGATTGGGAGAAATGCCGGGCACGTCGGATACATCTGCGACAAACAGTGCCAGTGCGAAAAAAAACACGAAAATGGCAATGCTGCGCCAGCGGGTAATCTGTTGCTTTAGTTCGATCCGATCCAGCAGGGTATCCGCATCAAGCGCCATGGCGTCTTACGTCCTTACGAATTAAGACTTGTCTTTTTTACTGTCCTTATCGTCATCACCCTTGGCACCTTCCAGCGCTGCGCCGAGAATGTCGCCGAGGCTGGCGCCGCTATCGCTGGAACCGTATTCCTCAATCGCGCGTTTATGCTCTTCCTGTTCGAGCGCTTTGATGGAGACCGAGATTTTTTTCGTTTTCTTATCGATGGAGACAATTTTACCATCCACCCGGTCACCAACGGCGAAACGATCGGGGCGTTGTTCCTGTCGGTCGCGTGACAGGTCACCTCGCTTGATGAAGGCTCTGACATCATCATTGAGTGATACCTCAATGCCGTCTTTCTCAACTGAAGTGACCGTACAGGTGACGGCCTGTCCTTTACTGAATTCGGCGATCTTGACATCGCCCGGATTATCTTCCAGCTGTTTGATGCCCAGAGAAATACGTTCTTTTTCCACGTCGATCAGCAGGATTTTCGCCTTGACGGTATCTCCCTTGGTATAGGTCTTAATGGCGGCTTCGCCATCTTCGGTCCAGCTTACGTCGGAATGGTGGACCAGTCCGTCAATCTCGTTTTCCAACCCAACAAACAGGCCGAAGTCGGTAATGTTGCGTACTTCCCCCTCGATGATATCACCAACTGCGTGATTGTCCGCAAAGGTCTCCCACGGGTTCTCGATACATTGTTTCATGCCCAGTGAAATACGGTGCTTTTCGGGCTCGATGTCGAGCACCACCACTTCGACGTCTTCGCCTTGCGAGATGATTTTGCTGGGATGGACGTTTTTCTTAGTCCAACTCATTTCAGACACATGGATCAGCCCTTCAATGCCGTCATGCAGTTCGACGAACGCGCCGTAATCAGTGATATTGGTAATTTTCCCTTTGAATTTTGTGCCGACGGCAAACTTATCTTCGATATTCTTCCAGGGGTTTTCTTCCAGCTGCTTCATACCGAGCGAGATCCGCTTGGTTTTTTCATCAAACTTAGTCACGACCACCTTGATGCTATCACCGACACTGAACACTTCCGACGGATGATTAATGCGTTTCCAGGAGATATCGGTCACATGCAGCAGACCATCAACACCGCCCATATCGACGAACGCACCGTAATCGGTGATATTTTTCACAATACCTTCCAGCACCTGGCCTTCACTGATGTTATCCAGCAATTCGTTGCGCGCTTCCGAGCGTGACTCTTCCAGTACGGCGCGGCGGGAGACGACAATGTTACCGCGGCGGCGATCCATTTTCAGAATCAGGAAGGGTTGTGGCACGCCCATTAGCGGGCTGACATCCTTGATCGGGCGAATATCGACCTGGCTGCCGGGCAGGAAGGCGACGACACCGCGAATATCGACGGTAAATCCACCTTTGACCTTGCTGAAGATGATGCCTTCGACACGTTCTTCCTCTTTCCACAGTTTTTCCAGATCGGTCCAGGCCGCTTCGCGCAATGCTTTTTCGCGGCTTAAGGTCACTTCGCCGTGACGGTCCTCGAAACGCTCGATGAAAATATCATACACATCGCCGACTTGCAGTTCAGGGATTTCACCATTTTTGATGAACTCTTTGGTGGGAATGCGTCCTTCCGATTTCAAACCGACATCGACCAGCACCAGGTCTTTTTCCACTCCGACGATCGTGCCTTTGACGACGCTGCCCTCAGTCAGTTCTTCTTCAAAGGATTCATTGAGCAGTGCCTCAAAATCCTCGCCGGTTGAAAATTCATTTTCCATATTGTCCTGTAATGCCGCTTGCATAATAAATACTACCTAAAATCAAACTGGTTAGAGTTAATCAAATTGTCCTGTCCCTCTGCAGGGAGGGGTATTCATACCGCTAAATCAATAAAAATCAAGGAATTTAATGCGAATTAGCAGAAGGAAATGGCATGAGGAAGCAGAAGATTCCCTGACGGCTGCCGCGATGCCGCAGTTATTTCATGATAACGATAAAGCGGCAGGTAGAATCGGTATTGGTTAACGCATATTCATAGGCAGAACCACTCAACGTAACACAGGTTAAAACAGAAAGACCGCTTGGATCTCTGCCGTTAAACGCGCGAAATCGTCCGCTTAACGGCATGCCGTCATCTATTTTTCTGTCGATATTCCATGCTTCTTCCGGCGGAAGTACTGCCACGAGTGGTTGAATGCTCGACGTTAGGTGCGCAACCTGTAGCGCATTTCCTCCAATTTCAAGTGAACCCTCCGTTGGCGTGCCGGACGGATAAAGCTCCGTATATTGGTCGTCTGAACCGACATGCCAGATTAAACGGCTGGCATTAATTCCCGGTATTTCAAGGTAAGGTGCTATCGGAGTGGTAGAAGAGTAATTGTATTTTCCAGAACGATCCTGGGTGATGCCTGACAGATAGAGGTGATGATTGACGAAAAAATTCTCGCCGTTGAAGCCTGGGCTGCCTGGGCTGCTGTGATGATATACTCTGCCGTTGCCGTCTCCGTTACAGGTGCCTTGTGGACCGGGCGTGCCGGGTTGGGTGTTGCACCAGTTGTCCGTATCGTACCGTCCCCAGAAAGCGGTGGCGTTTGGCATATCGCCGGGAATAGCCATATATTTATCACGAAAGGTATGCCATTCGCTGATGAATTGTTGTGGAAAGGTGACGATTTTACGCAATTCGGCATTGCGGATAAGATTTTGGCCGGTGAGGATACCGCCGGTGAGCAGGCCAAGGATGACTAATACTATCGAGAGTTCGACTAAACTGAATCCGTTATCCCGAGTATTAGCGAAGGATCCGGTAGGTTTTTCGATTCCAGCACTAACGTGTCTTCGCTCAAAATAACGTGTTATGGAATTAAACGCTTGTTCAGTGGGGGGGGGGATGCTGCGCTGCAAGCATAAGTTCTGCCTTCCTTCTATTAAACTAATCTTAAAAATCAGACTATCACTGTTTTCTAAAGAAGTCGTTAATTTAAGCAGAGTGTGCAGCCATTGCGTTACGGCATCAGCTTGTGATTTACTTCATCCATCACCTTATCGAACACTTCCTCGACATTCAGGTCGGTGGTATCGATATACAGCGCATCATCGGCAGGTTTGAGCGGGGCGTTTTTGCGTTGTTTATCGCGCGTATCACGTTCGATCAGGTCTTTTTCAACAGAATCATAGACGACCTCGATTCCCTGGCGCTGGAGTTGTTCGTGGCGGCGTCTGGCGCGGGCTGCGAGGTCGGCGGTCATGAAAACCTTGATGTCGGCATCGGGA
>JANQJY010000019.1 GCA_028281385.1 Rickettsiales bacterium
TAGCCATTGCTGATACAAATGGGGGCGTCTGACTTTGGTCCGTTCGATTTGCTGGTCTCGCCGGCAGCGTTCGATTGCGGCGTGATTGCCGGATAGTAAAACAGCTGGAGCTGTCCATTCCCGAAATTTAGCGGGACGGGTGTATTGGGGGTAGTCTAACAGGCCCGCTTCAAAACTCTCATATTTTAGTGAGTCGGGTTTACCGACAACGCCCGGCAGCAAACGGATGACGCCATTGAGCAAAGCCAGGGCGGGGATTTCTCCACAGGTCAAGACAAAGTCTCCTAGGGAAACCTCACGGCTGATCAGATTAGCTTTGTTCTGCAACCGTCCGGCGGTATCGATCATCAGCACATCGATGTGTTTGGCCTTCGCCTCTTCCAGCGCGCGATAGGCCACCGATGCCGGATCGGCATTCGCTTCACCAGTGACCACGTCGCATCCCACACGCTCACCCCAGACTGTCAGCTGTTCCACCGCCGCAGCACGGAAGGTATCAGCCGCCGCAAGCATCACCGCATGGCCCTGCGATGTTAGTTCATGCGCCAGCTTGCCGATGGTCGTAGTTTTGCCGTTGCCATTGACGCCGACAACCAGCACTACATATGGTGAATGCTCTTTATGAATGTCCAGCGACACCGTCACCGGCGCCAGAATTTTGGTGATCTGCTGTGCGAGAGCAGCTTTGACTTCCTCTTCGGAGATTTCCTTATCGAAGCGTCCTTCACCAAAATCCGCAACAATGTTGGCGGCAGTGCCTGCTCCCATATCCGCCATGATGAGGAGTTCTTCCAGTTCCTCCAGCATCTCGTCATCGAGTTTACGCTTGGTGAAGATGTCGGTGATGCCGCTCGAGAGGTTCGAGGAGGTTTTCGACAGGCCGGAGGTGAGTTTGGAAAGCCAGTTCATGCCTGATACACTGCTCCGCTCAGACACTTGCCATCAAACCGCTCCATTACGACAGATGCCAATGCTCCCGCCTGCATGTCGGCACATTTTACGGGAACGAAGTGTTCGCTGCGGCCAATACCGCCTGTTTCCATCAGCACATTCGCAGATTGTCCGATCGATGCATGATACAGCGTCTCTTCCTGTCTCCTGCCCAACGCACGCAGACGCGCCGCACGCTCCTTGCGCACGTGCATGTCCACCTGCGGCATTTTTGCGGCCGGTGTACCTTCACGTTCGGAATAGGGAAAGACATGCAGATAGGTCAATCCGGCTTCTTCGACCAGCGAAAGCGTATTTTCAAACATGTCATCTGTCTCGGTTGGGAAACCGGCAATGATATCGGCACCGAAGACAATATCGGGACGCAGCTTTCGTACCTTATGGCAGAAATCAAGTGCATCCTGTCGCAAATGCCGGCGCTTCATACGTTTCAGAATCATGTCATCACCCGCCTGCAGCGAAATATGCAGATGCGGCATCAACCGTTTTTCTTCGGCAAGCAGGCGGTACAGCTCGTCATCGACTTCGACCGCATCGATTGAGGAAATACGAAGACGCGGCAGTTCCGGCACCGCCGCCAGCAAGCGGCGGCACAGTTGCCCCAATGTCGGCTCGCCCGGCAGCCCTTCCCCGTAAGAGGAAATATCCACACCAGTCAGCACCACTTCCTTCGTACCCGCTTCGACCAATGCACGCACCTGCGCGACAATCTCTCCCATCGGCACACTGCGCGAATTGCCGCGCCCGTAGGGAATAATGCAGAAGGTACAACGATGGTTACAGCCATTCTGCACCTGTACGAAAGCACGGGTATGTCCCTGCATGCCGGTCATCATATGCGCGGCGGTTTCGGCGATCGACATGATGTCATTGACCATGATCTTGGTTTCTTTTACGTTCCGCCCGACTGGCGAAAACGCACTGCTTCCCGCTACGGTCTCCTGACCTCCGCGATGAAGCAGGCTCAAGGCTGGGTCGCGCTGCTGCGCTCCTTTCTGTACCCTTTCCCAATTCTGTGCCCACATCTTCTCCTCATTACCCAATACCAAATCGACTTCTTCCATGTCGGCATAACTGTCGGGATGAATCTGCGCCGAACAGCCGGTGACGACAATCCTGGCGTCCGGGTTTCTACGCCGTGCCTTACGGATAGCCTGACGTGCCTGGCGTTCGGCTTCCTTTGTCACCGCACAGGTATTGAAAATAATGGCATTCTCCATTCCCGCCCGCACAGCATGTGCACGCATCACTTCGCTTTCATAGGCGTTCAGACGGCATCCGAATGTAACAATTTCATTCTGCATGAGGCGTTATATGGCGGATTTCAGAAGGATTTGCAAACCTTGAATATCAACAGAATTTGCAATTACCGGCTAAAGCCTTGCGACCGGTTTGACTAAATGCGTATCAACATAGCGCACCAGTTCATCGACACAGGCATCGATATCCATCGCCTCGGTATCAATCACCAGATCGGGGTGTTTCGGCTCCTCATAAGGTGCCGAAATACCTGTAAACTCTTTGATTTCTCCGGCACGTGCCTTCTGATACAGTCCCTTCACATCGCGGGCCTCACAAGCCTCGACACTGGCTTTGATATAGACCGTATTGAAATACTGACTCGCCATCGTACGTGCACGACGGCGGTCTTCATTATAGGGCGAAATAAAGGCAGTAATGACAATCACGCCGGCATCGGCAAACAGGGAAGCAACCTCACCGATCCGCCGGATATTTTCGGTGCGATCTTCCGGCGAAAAGCCCAGATCGGAACATAATCCGGCACGAACATTGTCGCCATCCAGTACATAGACCTGATAGCCGCGCTGGAACAAGCGGCGCTGCAACTCCTTCGCCAGCGTTGATTTTCCCGAACCAGACAGGCCGGTAAACCACAACACACCGCCCAGATGGCCGTTTACCTGTGCACGCTTTTCACGCTCGATTTCATAATCAACCATGACAAGGTTGGAGGATTTGATATCCTTCGCGCGGATACGCTGATCTTCCAGCCCTTCGGTCGAAATGATCCCGCCACCGGCAACATCATAGCCGTCAAACAGCATAAACCGTCCGGTACGCGGCAAATCGCCATGATCATCCACCGCCATCGTACCCTTGATACGCAGTGACACTTCTGCCACCTGATGCTTGCCCACATGCTCCGGTGAATCAGAAGAAAGTTCATTGGTATCAATGACTTTATTGATTTTCTTCACTTCACACATCATCGTGTTGGTGCCGAGTTTCATGCGGTAATTATTTCCCTCTTTCAGCGGCGTTTCCGACAGCCAGAACAGCCGGCTGTGGATCAAAGGCGTCAGAATCGGCGCCTGTTCGTCATGGCTGCCGATTTGTCCGCGTTCGACAAAGATCTGTTCTGCAAGTCTGATGCCAACCGATTGTCCGGCAGAGGCGGAGTCGATGGCAGGCGCCTCTTCAGGCCAGCGCTCGAAGGATTTGACTTTCGCACTCAGCCCCGAGGGGGAAAACAGTAACTCATCCCCGACTTTCAGTGTACCGCTTTCAATGCGCCCGGCAATGATCCGCCGCTCATCGAAGCGGTACACATCCTGCACCATAAAGCGCAGCGGCTGATCTTCCGGCTCGGCCATCGGGGTGAACTGATCGAGCAGTTGCGTAACCGTCGGCCCGTCATACCAGCCCATCTTCTCCGACGGTTCTTTGATCATATCGCCTTCGCGCGCCGAGATCGGGACAAAGGCCAGCGGATCAACCCCCAGTTCGCCGAGATACTGCGCATATTCCTTCCGCACCGCTTCAAAGCGCGCCTGATCATACCCCACCAGATCCATCTTGTTGATCACCACGCCGACCTGTTTGATGCCGAGCAGGCTCAACAGATAGCCATGGCGTTTGGATTGCTCCTTCACTCCCTCCTGCGCGTCGATCAGCAGCAGCGCCGCTTCGGCCGAGGCGGCACCGGTAATCATATTCTTCAGAAACTCGCGGTGGCCTGGCGCGTCGATCAGGCAATAGCGCCGCAAGGCGGTGGAAAACCAGATCTGCGTGGTATCGATGGTGACATTCTGATCGCGCTCGGCCTGCAGCGCATCCATGAGAAACGCCCACTCGAACGCCATACCGCGCTTGTCGCAGCTGGCCTTGATGGTGTCATATTTGCCATCCGGCAGGGAATCGGTCTCATACAGCAACCGCCCGACCAGTGTCGATTTACCGTGATCAACATGGCCGACAATGACGATCTTCAACTGCTCATCAGTCGAGAGAGGCGAAGGACGAAGGACGAGGGACGAGGCATGCACAGCAGCAGTATTCATAATTTCTCTTTCAACGATTTTTGCAAACCGGTCAACATGCGATTCACTTCATCGCTACGAGCCATAGCATCGTTTAATTGTTCCGGTTCAATATAACCCCAGCGTTCCGCCAGCAGAGCCTGTGTCTCAAGTTCAGCAAGCGAACCTTTGGCTATGGCAATAAATTGCAGAAATTCTCTGGTACTGCTGCGAGCATGCCCTTCCGCAAGATTAGATGGTATGGAAATGACAGCACGCCTGATCTGGCTGGTCATGCCATATTGTTCTTCTTTTGGAAAAGAGCGGCTGATATCATACACTATGTCAGCAAGATCCATAGCTTTCTGCCATACCAGCAATTCTTTGTAATGCGTTACCATCTGATCTCTCGTCCCTCGTCTCTCGTCCCTCTAATGAGACTTGGTCTCATTAGCAGTCGGCGCAAATTCGCCGATTTTGCTGATCGCGTCAATCCCCTGTGTGCGCAAGACATTTAGCACCACCTCTCCATAACGGCGCAGAAATTCCGGCTTGTCCTTGTCCGCCAGTTCGAGGAACAGCTCCGGATGCAGGCTGGCGTCGATCTCGGCGCGCAACACCTTGGGCATGCGCGGCTCACGCCCTTCGGCCACTGCTTCGACCATATAGGCCAACGCCGTCATCCGCCGGTACAGCGCGATGATATTCGTCGCATTGCGCTTTTCCAGCGCGAGCAACGCATCAAGCTTTTGATGAATGCTGTCATGGGTTTCGTTGGTCATATGCTATGTATCATTCCTTTTTTATTCGTCATTCCGGACAAGTGATCATCGATCACGCGATCCGGAATCTCCCTGCCTGTGGCATGAGATCCCCGCTTCTCGCCGCGCAAGCGCTGGCGCAGCGGGTCGCGGGGATAAATTGCGGCTAAGCTCCCTTCGTTCGCCAAGCCTCATTACATATATCCCGCAGCCCGAAGTCTTTCAAAGCTGCTTTCATCTTCATCCGCCCCCATCGGACGGCCAGAGCGTTCGGACGTTCTGGTCACCTCCAGCTCGGCAATGATTTTCTCTAATGTATCTGCCTCTGATTCCACCGGCCAGGTAATGCCCTTCTCACCGAGCGAGCGAAAACGCATCATTTTGCCGCCGAAATCGCGGCCTTCGAATTCGCCATATTCCTTGGCAAAATAAAGCGGCACCACCGGAATATTTTCGCGCTGAATATAGCGCCAGATATCGAGCTCGGTCCATTGCAGCAGCGGGTGAATCCGCAAATGCGTACCGGGCGGGAAATCGGTGGTATACTGATCCCAGAATTCGGGCGGTTGATCTTTCACATCCCATCCACCTTCCTGTCCGCGTGGTGAAAAGAAACGCTCTTTCGCACGCGTACCCTCCTCGTCGCGGCGGATGCCGGCGATGATTCCGTCGAATTTATGCTCATCAAGCACGGCTTTGAGCCCCAGCGTCTTGCGCGAGGCCACCCGCGCCGCATGCGGCAGCGACGGATCGGTCGCCTCATAAGGCGGACAGATCGGGCCGAGAAAATCAATCTCCCACTCTTTGACATACTGATCGCGGTAGGCATAGACCTCATCCATCTCCAGTTCCGTATCACAATGAATCAACGGAAAGGGCAGCTTGCCGAAAAAGGCTTTTTTGGCGAGCCAGATCATCACCGTTGAATCCTTGCCAAACGACCATAGCATCCCCAGCTTACCAATCGTATGAAAGGCTTCGCGGAAAATATAGATCGATTGCGCTTCGAGTCTGTCTAAATGGTCCATCCGTGCCTTTTAGCGGGGAATGACAGGAAGTGCAACGAATTGTGTTCGCGTCATTCCGGCCAAGGTGTCAGGCTTGTCTCGCCAAAGCGAAGCGACGGCGGAAGACACCGTGTGCCGGAATCCAGTGGAAGCAGAATCAAGTCAGTAGACTCGATGCGTATAGTTTAGACGGCCTCGGACTTCTGTCCTCAGCCTTTTCTGGATCCCGGAGTTCGTGATCTCCTAATCACTCATCCGGAATGACAAAATAAGAAACCCTCACTTCTTTGATGACAGCATAACTTCACCTCTTTATAACTCGCCGACATGAATCACGACCTCCCCTATCACACCGTCAGCAGCTTCACGCCCTATATTGCCGCCAGCTGGGCGATAGCGGCAATCTGCGTACTGTGGCTGCTGATTGGCGGCTATGTCAGGCTGCGCCGCGCGCGCAGAGAACTGGAGGCGTTCGAGGAGAGGAAGGAAAAAGCATAATGCCGTCATTGCGAGGAAATGCACCAGCATTGACGAAGCAATCCAGTCTGGATTGCCGCAGTCGCTTCGCTCCTTCGCAATGACGTATGGGGAGGTGCGATGAAACCAAAACATAAACGACTGATCGGGTTGCTGGTGGCCGGACTGGTGATGACATCAGGGCTAGCGCTGATGTTATCGGCCTTTTCCGAGAATCTGATCTTTTTCTATACGCCCTCGCAACTGTCCGCGCTCGATGCGGATAAACGCATACGTATCATGCGCAGCGGCGGGCTGGTCGAGATGGGCAGTGTGCAAAAGACCGGCAAGACGTCGATCCGCTTTGTGATTACGGACCTAACCGAGTCGATCACCGCCGACTATACCGGCCTGCTGCCCAGCCTGTTCCGCGAGGGACAAGGCGTCGTCGCCCAGGGCACACTGCAGCCGGACGGAAGCTTTCATGCCGCCACCATCCTCGCCAAGCATGATGAAAACTACATGCCGCCCGAAGTCGTCGAGGCACTCAAGGCCTCCGGGCGGTGGGAGCATTATGGGAAGTAATTAGTTGTCAGTAGCTAGTAGCTTGGTCGTTAATTCCTACTGGGGCTGGACTAATGGATAACACCCCTCTATGACACTAGCTACTAAAAACCAGCTACTGGCTACTAACTCATGATCGCAACCCTCGGATATAGTGCACTGATGATTGCCTTCGCGATGGCACTGCTGCAGGCCGCCAGTCCGCTGTTATCGCATGTGAAACAAGATAGGCGCTACGTCACTTTCGGCCATTACAGCACCGTCGCGCAGGCGCTGTTTACCTCGTTAGCCTTTCTGCTGCTAATCTGGGCGTTTCTGATTTCGGATTTTCAGGTCAGTACCGTTTATCTGCATTCACACAGCGCTAAGCCGCTGCTGTATAAATTCACCGGCACATGGGGTAATCATGAAGGCTCGATGCTGTTATGGGCGACGATCCTGTCGGTTTATGGCGCGGCCACCCTCCTGCGCAGAATTCCCAAAGATGCAGCGCTTGAATCCGTCATGCTCGGGGTGCATGGCGCGATTGCCGCCGGATTGCTGCTGTTCATTCTCGCCACCTCCAACCCGTTCATCACACTTACCCCGATCCCGCCCGAAGGCCAGGGACTCAACCCGCTGCTGCAGGATATCGGCCTGGCGATTCATCCGCCGTTGCTTTATCTCGGCTATGTCGGTTTTGCGATTATCTTCGCCTATGCCGTCGCCGGGATGATTACCGGCAAAATGGATAAAGACTGGGCCGCGACCGCGCATCCCTGGATCATGCTGAGCTGGGGCACACTCACCTTCGGTATCGGCTTCGGCAGCTGGTGGGCGTATCGTGAGCTTGGCTGGGGCGGCTGGTGGTTCTGGGACCCGGTGGAAAATGTGTCGCTGATGCCGTGGCTGGCCGGCACCGCTCTGCTGCATGCCAATCTGTCGCTGGAAAAGCGCGGCCTGTTTGCGCGCTGGGTGGCGCTGCTGGCGATCTTCTGTTTCGGCTTAAGCCTGATCGGTACCTTTATCGTGCGCTCCGGCCTATTGGTTTCGGTACACAGCTTTGCCAGCGATCCTGAGCGCGGTGTCTTTCTGCTACTCTATCTTGCCGTGTTCGTCGGCAGCGCGCTGATCCTGTTCGCCCGCAGCGCCTTTCCGCCATCGGCGAAATCCTACCCGCTGTCACGCGACGGCATGATACTGGTCAACAATCTGTTCCTGAGCGTCGCCACCACTACCATTCTGCTGGCGATTCTCTATCCCGTTCTGCTGCAGCTAGTGGGGCAACCCTCCATCACTGTCGGCCCGCCCTATTATCACCAGACCTTCTTTCCGCTTACCGCACCGCTGCTGTTCCTTGCCGCCGTCGCGCCTTTCCTGCCCTGGGGAGAAGGAAAATTCACCTCACTGCTCAGCGTGCTGCGCCTGCCTGCGGCTGTCACATTGCTGGTGAGCATCCTGTTACTGACCTGGCTCGATCACCGCCATCTGAGCCTGCTGGGCAGTCTGGCGCTGGCAATCTGGCTGCTGGCCGCCACGCTGAGCCATATACGCAAAACCCGCCGCAACAGGGGAAACATCAAAAAGGCGGTTGCGCTGTGGTGCGGCCATGGCGGACTGGCGTTGTTTGCGATGACGGCCGCGTTCTCATCCTTTCTGCATGAAGCCTATGAAGCGCCGCTTTATCCGGATCAACCGGTCCGGCTCGGCGACGTCACGCTGGAGATGACCGCACAATCCGTCGAGCAAAAAGACAATTATCTCCTGCGCCGCGCTCAGATCGATCTGGAGAAAGACGGCAACTATATCGCCACTTTGTTCCCCGAAATCCGTTTCTATCCGGTGCGCGGCATGCAGACCTCAGAAGCGGCGATTGCATCGCGCTGGTGGGGCGATTATTATCTGACCATCTCTCCCATACAGGACAATCAGGCCGTCGGCGTGCGTTTTCATATCCGCCCGGCGATGGGATGGCTGTGGCTCAGCTTCCTTTGTGTGGGCGGTGGCGGATTATGGGTTGCGATACGCAGGTGGAACGCGGTATAGTACGCTCCGTCCGTATCGTATCAACAAGGAGGCACTGTGGTTGAGATCATTTATGATACCCCGCTTAAGGTTCCGGAAGGCTATGAGACCAAACCGCCGTCGCAACGCCGCTTCGATCACGGGTTCCCGCCGACGCTGACGCTCGATGAGGCCATCAACTACATGCATGACGAGTTGATGGCGCTGGAGGGGATGGACAAAATCACCGTCTACACCAATTACGATCATCTCAACAAGGAACGCCTGCGCAAAAAGCTTAGCGATGATCCGGGCATCTGCATCGAGTTGCGCACCGGCGGACGGTCCTATCATATACTGTGCGACAGCTGGTATATGATCGAGCACAATGCCTATGCCATTCACCTGTCACTGCGGGCAATGAAGAATATCGTCAAATGGGGCGTGGCGGATATGGCTACCCTGCTGCACGGATTCGGCGCCTCGAGCCATGTGGTGGATACCAGACAGGCTATGTCCGGTGACCTGCCGGAATGGATGCATTTTTTCGGTCTCGGGCCGAGCGCGACGCTGGATCAGGTCAACAGCATTTACCGTCAGCGCGCCAAGGAAGTTGCCGAGGATGAACATAAGCTGCTCGAGCTCAATCAGATGGTCGAACAGGCGCGAAAATATTTTAATGGATGAGCACGTAAAGAAAATAGTCCGGGGGACTATTTTTAGTGCGAATTCCTAGGACGTTCAGAAAAACATTTAGAGAATGTTTTTCCATCACGAATTTTTAGCACATTTTGTAATCATTTTTCTTACTGGAAACATTCGGGGAATGACGGGTATAAAAGAGAAATGATAAACACCTTAGGCATAGAAACCAGTTGCGATGAAACCTCGGTGGCAATTGTCGATGAGGCACGGAAGATTCACGCCAATATCATCCGCTCGCAATGGCAGGCGCATGCGCCCTATGGCGGCGTCGTGCCGGAAATCGCCGCGCGTGCGCATATCGAGCATATCGAACCGATACTCGATGCGGCGTTGCGTGAAGCCGGTTGTCGGATAAAAGACGTCGATGCGATTGCGGTGACGGCTGGTCCCGGCCTGATTGGCGGAGTGATTGTCGGGGTGATGACAGCGAAAACACTGGCCTCCATATATGACAAGCCTTTCCTCGGCGTGAATCATCTCGAAGGCCATGCACTCACCCCGCGGCTGACAGATGATGCGCAATTTCCCTATCTGCTGCTGCTGGTCTCCGGCGGGCATTGCCTGATGGCGATTGTCCGGGGTGTGGGCGAGTATGATATTCTCGGCGGCACGATCGACGATGCACTGGGCGAAGCCTTCGACAAATGCGCCAAAATGATGCGGTTGCCCTATCCCGGCGGACCGCAGATTGAACGATTGGCCAAAAAAGGAGACGAAACACGCTTTGATCTGCCGCGACCGCTACTGGACCGCGAAGGGTATGATATGTCGTTTGCCGGGCTAAAAACCGCGGTGCGGTATCAGCTGCGCGAGATTGGCGAAGTGAATTTGAGTGAGCAGGACAAGGCCGATATGGCCGCTTCTTTTCAACTGGCCGTCGGCGATATTCTGGTGCAGCGGACAAAGCGGGCGCTGGAAGTGCACCACACAGACATAACCTCGGTCGTCGTTGCCGGAGGCGTGGCGGCAAATCAGTATCTTGCCGAACGGCTGCGCGAAGTATGTGCGGGGTATGACACGCCGTTTATCGCTCCGCCGATACAACTCTGCACCGATAACGGTGCGATGATCGCCTGGGCCGGGCTGGAACGGTTTAGAATGGGCCAGCGCGATGAACTGACACTCGATCCACGCGCACGCTGGCCGTTGGGAGAGTGAATTATTTTACTATGCGCCATACGCCCTCCGCCACCTGGCCTTCGGCCAAACGCGACCGGGCGATGGCGGTTCTATCCTGATACTAATGCTCGCTACCCACTGCAAATGCTTTGTCAAACCCGTATTGCTGAAAAATATCCAACGCCTCGCCGGACTTCAGATACTCCAGAAATTCGCGTGCCGGCTGCATGTCCTTGCTGGCAATCACCACCGCTTCATAGACAATCGGCGCATGCGCTTCAGTGGGCACGGTGTCGATGACCTTTATCGCCGGATTGCGCTGCGCTTCGGTCTCATACATCAGCCCGAGATTGCCGGGTTCCAATATCGTTTCATGCATGGTGACCGAGGAACGCGGAAATTCGAATAGCGGCTCCATGGCACTAAGCAGCCCGAAAAAGGTCAGCGCTTCGAGCGCGAAGCTACCTTCGTCGAGATATTGCGGATCACCGACAATCAACCTCGCCGCTTCACCGCCAACCTTGATCAGGATATCATCCAGCGGAATGCCCTTGATCAGTGACAGCTCGATCGGATTATCCTTCGCGCTGACCAGCACCAGCCGGTTTTTTACCAGCGCTGTGCGCGAATAGACATCCACCACGCCCTGGTTTGTCAGATGCTTGATCCAACGCGGCTGGGGTGAAATAAAGATGTCCGCCTCATCACCCATTTCCACTTTCAGCGATTGATCCGCCGTTGAGCCATAGGACATGGTAATCAGTGCATGATGTTCCGCAGAATAGTTGCGCGCAATATGGGTGAGTGGGACCGTCAGGCTGGGATCGGCCAGCACGCTGACTGTCGGCAGGTCAAGCTGTTTGGTGTGACCGTAACGGAACATGAAAAAACATGATAAAACAAAGACTACACACAGAAATCGTAAAAATCGCTGGCAAATGGTAAATAAATCTTTACTATTGATCGTCATAAGGTTTGTTGTAATAAAAAACACCCGTTCGGTCATGTCCAGTAAACGTTTTGTATTGATCTTCGCAAGCATTTTCTTTCTCGGTGCGCTGCCCTTTATGATTCTGCAACCGACCGGTATGGCAAGTGCAGGGCTGAGTGCCGGATTCACCATTCTGATTGAACGTTTTTATCATCTGATTCCGCTGATCATCGTGGGGATGATTGCCAGTTTTCTGCGTGGGTTTACGGTGATTCTGCTGCCGCTAATGTTTGTGCTGATGTATGTGATCGGCTCGCTGGTGATGATGGAGCGCAGCGCCTACCCCATGCAGCCAATGTTCGTGTTTGGTGCGACCATGATTTTTGCGGTCTGCATGGCGCTGATTCAAACGCGCATAGCGCTGGTGGCGGCTGCAGCAGTAGCGTCGCTTGCCTTCCATATGGGCATGTATTATGCACAGCTGGTGCCGCCGATCGCCTCGCCGATGTATTTTCTTCTCGGCAATATTTTGTCACTGGCATTGATTCTTTCAACGGCAGTAAGTTTTGGTCTGACACTCAAAGGCGATATCAGAGAAAGCCAGGACGCCAGACGCCGCGCGTATGATGAAGCCACGCACGAAGAAAAAAGCAACCGAGATTCGAGCGGGTATTTGGGGTAAAGCTAAACTTTACTAAACGCCCGATCCAGATCGTCTTTCAAATCTTCGGCATCTTCCAACCCGATATGCAGGCGTACCAGCCAGCAATGTTCATCCCACTGCGTCGCAGAACGGTTTTTCGCCGGCCGGTAAACCGTCACCAGACTCTCATAGCCACCCCAGCTATAGCCGAGACCGAAATGTTCCAGACTGTCGACAAAGGCTTTGATCTGCTCACGCCCGGCCTCTTTGATTTCAAAGGCAAACAGGCTGCAGGCACCGGTCAAATCGCGTTTCCATAGTTCGTGGCCGGGATGCGACGGCAGGGCCGGATACAACACGCGTACCACCTCGTCACGCGCTTCAAGCCACTGAGCGATTTCCAACGCAGTTTTCTCCTGTGCCTGCAGGCGTGTAAGCATGCTGCGAAGTCCACGCAGGGCCAGATACGCATTATCACTAGCTACCGCCGGCCCGTAATTATAATAGGTCTTATAGAGCTGTTTGCGGTGTTGTTCTTTGACGGTGATGGATCCCATCGTCAAATCGGAATGACCGGCCATATATTTGGTGACGGATTGGATCGACACATCCATACCCAACGCGAAAGCGTCGAGATAAAGCGGCGTACCCCAGGTATTATCGCCGATGACGATCGCACCGTGCCGGTGTGCGACCTCGGCAATGGCCGGTACGTCCTGCACTTCGAACGTCAGCGAGCCTGGGCTTTCAACATAGACAACACGGGTGTTATCCTGCATCAGTGATTCGATGTCAGCGCCAATGGTTGGATCGTAAAACGTGACTTCCACTCCGCAACGCGGCAGTTCGATTTCGCAAAATGTGCGGGTGGAGGCATAAATCGAATCCGGCGCCAGTATATGATCGCCAGTCTTGAGAAATGTGTTCAGCGCCAGCACGGTCGCGGCCAGCCCTGAGGCAGTCACCAGTGTATAGTCGCCACCTTCGAGTTCGCAGATCGTATCGCACAGCCGCTGCATGGTTTCATTGCCCATGCGCGCATAGCCGTAATGCCCGCCCTTGCCCGCTTCATAGGCCTGCATTTGTTCGAAATCATCGAAAATAAGTGTCGAGGTCCGCAGAACCGGCGGGTTGACGGCGCCAAAATCCTTTTTGACATTACGCCCCAGACTGGCAAGCTTAGTCCTGGTTTTCATATATGTACTTTCCTTGTCATCCCCGGCGTTACAAGGCAGGAATGCGCTAGCATTCCGTTGCCGTAGTTAGATCAGGGATCTTTGTGCATAAAGGCAAAAAGATTCCGGGCAAGCTGCGCCAGCGCTAGCGCGGCGAGTCGCGCCCGCCTTCGCTAATGCTACGGCGCAGCTTGCCCGGAATGACGCCAAGACTTACGTTAAAATTCCCGCCATGACAAGCCCACAATGATATGGGTCACGTTGCCGTCATTCCCACCAAACGGCAACAGGCAGGAGCGGTATTTTATTACCTTGCTGTTGTCATTGATAAACTGCCCCTGATCCGACATGGGTTCAGGTTTTTCCAGAATCTGATCGATACGCTTGATGACGGCCGCGCCTTTAAACATAGACTGTTTGGGATTCAGCGTGCTACCCGACAGATCACCACCATAAAGGGCCTTCACCTTATCACCCATGCGGTAGAAGGTATAGCTCGCCTTGCCCTCGGAGACCGGATTGACACTGAATAACATGCAATGATCCCACACATCGGCAATACTGGCATTATTGAACTTGCTGAATTCCGGTATCGGCTGATCCTTGCGCAACAAATCCCAGTAGGAGGTTAGCCGGTCGGTTAAACGTTTCTGGTGCATAAACTCCTGCTTCTGTTCCAGATAAAAACAACCTTTAGTTGTTTTTCTATTATTTGTAAACAATCAAAAGGGGAGAATGTAAGATGCGACAATGATGTTCGCCATTCACCTCTTCCTGATTCTCGTCAGCCCGATCGTATTGATGGGCTACGCGCTCTATTTCTGGCTATTTTTATCCAAACGGCAAGAAAAAATGCATCGGTGACGGATAATACGGTTATCCGGCCTATTTTCCCGTTGAGTTCTCTGCTTTCTGTGCGATAACAGGCACAATATTTCGACAGAAGACCAGAGACAATGACGCAGGAAAAACCAACCCATTACCCGAAAAGCGACCCCAATCCCGATTTCGCCGGATTGGAGGAAGAGGTGCTGGCCTTCTGGCAGGAGGAAAACATCTTTAAGGCGTCGGTGGAGAATCGCCCGGCACAGAATGCGTCGGAAGAGAATAACGAATATGTATTTTACGATGGCCCGCCCTTTGCCAACGGCCTGCCGCATTACGGTCATCTGCTGACCGGCTATGTCAAGGATGCCATCGCACGCTATCAGACCATGCGCGGCAAACGTGTCGAGCGCCGCTTTGGCTGGGATTGTCATGGTTTGCCCGCCGAGATGGGCGCGGAAAAAGAACTGAAGATCTCCGGCCGTCAGCAGATCATGGACTATGGCATCGGCAAATTTAACGAGTTCTGCCAGTCGTCCGTGATGACCTATGCCCATGAGTGGGAACGCTATGTCACCCGTCAGGCGCGCTGGGTCGATTTCAAAGGCGACTATAAAACCATGGACAGGAATTTCATGGAGTCGGTCATCTGGGCGTTCAAACAGCTCCATGACAAGGGGCTGTGCTATGAGTCGCACCGCGTGATGCCCTATAGCTGGGCGGCGGAAACCCCGCTGTCGAATTTTGAGACCAAGCTCGATAATTCCTACCGCGATCGTACCGACAAGGCGGTGACGGTGGCGTTCGAGTTGAAAGACAAGCCGAACGGTGCGCCGGACGCAGAGAAATATTATTTGTTGGCATGGACAACAACGCCATGGACGCTACCGAGCAATCTGGCATTGGCGGTGAGTGGGGAGATGGAGTATGTGTGCGTCGTGAAAGATCACTCCCCCCTTGCGGGGGAGTCGGATTCGCGTCAGCGATCCGGTGGGGGGAAGACAGATTTTGCTACTGAGAAAGCGCAGGAGATGCGTAAAAACCCAACAGAAGCAGAAAAAAAACTGTGGAATGCATTAAAAGCTGAACAACTGGGGATAAAATTCCGTAGGCAGCAACCGATTGGGAATTATATTGCCGATTTTTACAATGCCGAAAAACGGCTCATTATTGAAGTCGATGGTGGGCAGCATAACGAAAGTATGAAAGATGCAGCGCGTGATGCTTGGTTGAAAGAACAAGGGCTGACCATATTACGTTTCTGGAACAATGAAGTACTGGAAAATCTGGATGGTGTATTGCAACAGATTACTAGAGCGATAGAGAATGCCCCCCACGCGGTTTCTCTCGAAACCGCCGCTCCCCCGCAAGGGGGGAGCAAGCGTGCCTGCTACATTCTTGCTAAGGCTTCCCTTGCGTCTTATGCGAAAGAGTTGGCAAACGCAATTGCCGAAACTTCCAAGCGTTTACATCCAGTTTCGGGCAAAGACCTTATCGGCCTATCCTACACTCCTCTCTTCCCTTATTTCGATAATCACCCGAATGCATTTCGCGTGCTCGACGGCTCGGACTTTATCGAGGAAGGCTCGGGCACCGGCGTGGTGCATATGGCACCGGGCTTCGGTGAAGATGACCAGCGCGTCTGCGCAGAAAATGATATTGAGATTGTCGTGCCGGTCGATGGACAGGGAAAATATACCGACGCGATATTTGATCTGCCGCCTGCGCCGAAACCGAACAAATCGCCGGATGGGCATTATGAAAGCGAGCGCTGCCTGCTGCGGCCTTTCACTGAAGACGATACCGATCTGCTCATTTCGCTGCACACGCATGAGCAGGTGATGGATACCGTCAATGACGGGTTACAGAATGAAGAAGAAGCGCGCGCCGATCTGGCCGAATTCATCCGCCTCTATGACGACTATGGCTTTACGCAATTCGCGGTGTTTCACAAAGAGTCGGGCACCTTCATGGGCCGCGCCGGATTACAGATGATGAATCAGCGCGAAGATGGCGGCGGTGAGGTCAAGCCGGTGCTGCGCGCGGCATTGTTCCCTGAATTCTGGCATGGCGGTTACGGCACCGAGCTGTGCCGTTTCGTCACGGCGCTGGGATTGTATGGCTTCAATCTGGAGGAAGCGGTGGCAGGTGCGGTGGCGCATAACCCGCGCTCACATAACATGATTCAGCGCATCGGTTATGACTATGTCGGTGACGTGGAATTCAAACAAGGACTCGGCCCGATGTTCGTGGCGACGAAAGACAGTTTTGAGCGTGCGCATATCCCGCTGTCGCTCAAAGGGCTGAATGTCATTGCCGAGACCAACGGGACATGTGAGGACGAGCCTTACAGCGACAAACAGCTCGAAAAATACGGGCTGGCGAATCTGCGCATCATTAATTGGCTGAAGCTAAAAGGGCATCTTGCTGTACCACCGGAGGATTATACCCACAGCTATCCGCATTGCTGGCGGACCGATCAGCCGCTGATCTACCGCGCCATGCCGAGCTGGTATGTGGCGGTGACACAGTTCCGTGAGCGCGCGGCGGAGTTGAATCAGCAGATCAACTGGATTCCCGCGCATGTGCGCGACGGGCAGATGGGGCATATGTTGGCGACGGCGCCGGACTGGTCGATCTCGCGCAACCGTTTCTGGGGTACGCCGATTCCGGTGTGGAAGTCGAATAATCCGAATTCGAAAGAGCCGATCAAGGTCTTTGGTTCTATCGAAGCATTAGAAACGTTTTTCGGGCAGAAGGTCGATGACCTCCACCGCCCGTTTATCGACGAACTCACCGCGCCCGATGGCGACGGCTATGAATATCGCCGCGTCGAGGATGTGTTTGACTGCTGGTTCGAATCCGGCTCGATGCCCTTTGCGCAGGTGCATTACCCGTTTGAAAATAAGGAGTGGTTCGACAGCCATTTTCCCGCCGACTTCATCACCGAATATGTCGGCCAGACGCGCGGCTGGTTCAACACGCTGATTATTTTATCGACGGCGCTGTTCGACAAACCGCCCTTTAAGAATTGCATCTGTCACGGTGTGGTGCTCGATGCCGAGACCGGACTGAAATATTCCAAACGCCTCAAAAATTATAAAGACCCGCTCGAGGTGATCGACACATTTGGTGCCGATGCGTTGCGCTGGCTGATGCTGCATTCGCCGGTGATGCGCGGGCAGGATCTGATGGTCGATCCGGAAGGCAAATTTATCCGTGATGTGGTGCGGCTTCATATCAAACCGGTGTGGAACGCCTATCATTTCTTCACGCTCTATGCCAATGCCGATGGGGTGAAGGCGGAATTGCTCTTCGATTGTCATCCCGCACAGCAAGCGGAAGGAGATCCCGGCTCGCGCGGCGCTACGCTTGCTGGCCGGGATGACAGTTTACATGTTATGGACCGCTATATTCTCGCCAAATGTGCGCAGGCGGTGGAAGCGATTAAAACTTCGCTCGACGCCTATGATACGCCCGGCGCCTGCGACGCGGTGAATGATTTTTTCGAAGTGCTCAATAACTGGTATATCCGCCGTAGCAAGGAACGTTTCTGGAATGAAGGCGGCGATGCGGGCAAGGTCGATCAGGCGGCTTTCAATACGCTCTATACCGTCTTGCATGTGATGTGCCGCGCCATGGCGCCGCTGCTGCCGCTGGTCAGCGAAGTGGTCTATCGCGGGCTGACGGGAGAGAAAAGTGTGCATCTCGCCGAGTTTCCGTCATTGCGAGGAACCGTAGGTGACGAAGCAATCCAGTCTGGATCGCCGCGCTTCGCTCGCGATGACGAATTAATCGCCGATATGGACCGCGTGCGGGATGTGTGTAATGCGGCATTATCGATACGTACCAAAGCGAACATAAGAATTCGACAACCTTTGGCTAAACTTGATATTGCCGGTTATGGGCTGGACAGGATTTCTCAATATGCCAACATCATTCAAGACGAGCTTAATGTGAAATCGGTAGTGGTGCATGAACCGAAAAAGATGGCTGATTTTGGTACCTTCAAATTGCAGGTTGTTTTTGCAGAGTTAGGAAAGCGTTTAAAGTCTGAAGGTAAAGCGCATAAGGTTAAGGAAATCACTGCAGCCATAAAAAATAATCTGTGGGAAAAAACAAAACAAGGTGAACGGGTCGTAGCCGGAGAGACTCTGTTGGAAAATGAATATAAACAACTGCTGGAAACAAAAGATAAGTATAAAGATTCTTCTGCCCCTCTCTCTACTAACGACGCGCTTGTCGTACTCGATCTGACCATCACTCCCGAACTCGAAGCCGAGGGCCTGGCGCGCGATTTGGTACGGCTGATCCAACAGGCGCGCAAGGACGCGGATTTACAGGTGACGGATCGGATTGCGCTGCAACTGCAATTAAATGATCAGGCAAAGGCGGCAGTGAAAGCACATCAAGAGTATATCTGCGAGCAGACGCTGGCGACGGAATTACAGGTGAGGGATACCGTCGAGGCAACGCATACATCCGAGCAGATGCTGAACGGTGAGCCGGCCGTCATCGGTTTTACCGTGGTGAAAGCCGTCGCGGCGTGAGCGACACACCGCGCATCGGCATCGTCGGAGCGGGCGCCTGGGGTACGGCACTGGCGATTCTGGCCAACCGTGCCGGTAATGAGGCGATGCTGTGGACGCGCAACGACCATGTCGCTTCCCAGATCGCTAAAAGCCACACCAATGAACATTACCTGCCCGAGGTGTTTATCGATCCGGCGATTGCGGTGACCACCGATATTGCCCGCCTGAGTCATGAGAATGATGTGGTCGTGCTGTGCGTGCCGGCGCAGCAGATGCGCCCGGTTTGTATCATGCTGTCGGATGTGCTGCAAAGCGACGTGCCGCTGGTCATCGCCAGCAAGGGAATTGAATGCGGCTCGCTTAACCTGATGAGCGAGGTGACGCGTGCGACCTTGCCGAACAATCCGGTCGCAGTGCTGTCCGGCCCGAATTTCGCGCGCGAGGCGGCCTGTTCCAAACCCACCGCAACGACGATTGCCAGCGAGGATGTAGAGCTGCGCGAACGGCTGATCGGCCTGTTCGGCAGTTCGCGTTTTCGTCCTTACGGAAGTGACGATATCATCGGCGTGCAGATCGGCGGGGCGGTAAAAAATGTCATTGCCATTGCTTGTGGCATTGCCATGGGCCGTAAACTGGGCGAAAACGCACGTGCTGCATTGATCACCCGCGCGCTCGTCGAAATCATGCGCCTGGCCGAGATGAAAGGCGGAAAAGCCGAAACCCTGATGGGGCTCTCCGGCATGGGAGATTTGCTGCTGACCTGTTCGAGCGACGCTTCGCGCAATACGCGGCTGGGAATCAGGCTGGGCGAAGGCGCGCGTGTGAGCGAGTTGAGTGATGACCGCTTCAGATATCTGGCAGAAGGCGCGTATACAGCCGAAGCGGTCTATGATATGGCACGCAAGGCCGGGGTGTCGATGCCGATCTGTTTCGTGGTGCACCGCATTCTTGATGAGCAGCTGACTGTTGATGAAGCGATTGCCGAACTGCTGAGACGACCATTTAATGCCGAGGGATTGTGGGAGGAGGAGTAGCGAGTATTAGTAGCCAGTAGCTAGTCCAGCTACTAATAACTTGCTACTAGCTACTAAACTTCACCAAACTGTCACATTCCTATCCCTCTGATTCGCTATAATAAATAGTAGTGTAAAGCCCGAAATTAGGAGTGTGTGAGGCAAACATATCATGCAAAATGAGCCATATAACCCCTATAGCTCGATTCCCGGCGGTGATCCGTATGGCGGGTATTATGCGCATGTCTATGACGTGTCCGAGCCCGGCTATCTTGGAAAATTAGCAAGGAAACTCAGAAAGTTAGGTCATGCCTCGACGACGATCCCTCTCCATCGCTTGTTTTTCATATTACCTGTAGGGCAAGCGATCAATACTGGTCTTGTCGGTGCGGCAGGTGTCTTGGAAGTGATCGATTCGCTAATTCACGGTGAGACGAAAAAAGCGTTTAAACAAACCATTGCCAATACGGTGGATACTGCAGCAACGTTCGCATTGACTGGTGCAGGGGTGGTATGGTGGCTTGGCAACGCGGTATTTGGTATCGTGTCCAGCAACTCTCTACCCGAAGAAGCGCGCAAGCTGACCGGCTGGGCGTTGGACAAGGTCGATGAGGGACTGACCGGGCCGAAGGTGGATCCGTATAAGGCGGCAGTGGAACAGAACTACGCGGCGGTGGAACAGCAGGTGCTTGGCCCGTCGCCACAGATTGCCGGCACGCAGACAGGACAGGTGGCCTATAACCCGGCACTGGTGCCGCAGCAGGATATGACATATCGCGGCAATTACGATATTGTCCAGGCCGATCCGCGAGCGCTGGCGATGATGGAGCAGATGAATCAGGCCTATGCACCGCCGCCAGAGCAGGCCGATCGCGCGGCGATGATCGGGCAGTTCAGACCCGACAACATGCCGCATTTCAGTGAGCAGGCTCGTCGGCGCGGGCAGGAGCCGCAACATGCTTATACCGATTATATGCGCGGTGAAGGGCGCGAACATGTAGCAACGCTGGAAAATGCGCGTGAAAACCAGCCGGATTATAGCATGGGGCGCAGTACGACGTAGGAATGTTAAGGTTTTAGTAAGGTTTTTGTGATAGGAGAGAAAGGATAAGATCATGTTATTCGGCACTATGGAGACGGGAAACAAAGAGGCAACCATGAACATGCAGGATCTGGAAGCACGCTATTACGAGATCACTGAACTGTATGATCTGGCTGAAGAGCTGGTCGATACGGTTGAGAGCGAGTTTGTCGACAGCCCGGATGACCAACTGGTGCTGATTGAAGAACTGGTCGAGGAAGTGGGCGATGCCGCCGATATCCTGACTGAGGAATTCATTACCCTTGCCGAAGCGCAGAAAAAAGGCAAAAAGAAACCGCGCAATAAGGGCAAGATTGAAAGCGCGCTGCGTCGTATTTATTCCGCGATTGATGCCTATAACACCCGTGTCAGCACTGGCCTTTCGGAATTAAATGCCGGTTTCCGCAATATTGCCGATCCGATCGTCAACAAAATCAAACGCCAGATGGAAGTGGTGGTTGCTAATTTCCTCGCTTTCCTCGAACTGTCGCTTGATCGTATCATGCATAAATCACAGATCGAAGAGCTGAAGGAACGTCAAGCGCATATTGCCCACCTGCTCGCTCAGGCCGGACCGGGACAGGCCTGAGGCCAGTCGTCGGTCATCCCAAACTTCATCAAACTGTCACATTTCACAGACTGCTACCATGTTATTATGACAATTGCGTGACAATGAATCATTAAAGAGAAGAGTGTGTCATCATGGCATTCGAAGCCACCCGAGCCGCTTACGTAGAATCCGAAGCCTGGCAGGCAGACCAAAACCTCTGGAAACGCATCAATGATGCGGCTATTCCCGTATGGGGAGGCACCCATAACCGTATCGCTATCGCCCTGAGTGAGGCATGGAAACCTTTTAAGATGACAGGCGCTATGATAGCAGGCAACACCAAAGATTATTCTCACCAGGATGATCTCACACCGCACCATGAATTGCCGGAGGATATCAAAGACAGCCAGTGGGGCAAAGATTTGCTGCAAGCACGAAACACAGAAATTGCGGCAGCCGCACTGCGCGCCGATGGTTATGTTGCTCTGGCCGAGCTGAATATTACCAGCGGGTTAAGGCAACTCGAAGCGGCAGATCATGCCGAAGCGATTGTTCCTCATCGTTATTTGCCGCTGGAAGCCTCTCACACGACGTGTGAGAGGGTCTAAAAAAATTAACTTTTTCTTTATTTTTGTTAATAATTTATTAACCAATGGTTGATAAAATTTTACTATAAAATCATTAAAAATGATGGTTTCCGGGGAGGTGAAGAATGAAGCAGTCAAAAGCACTGAAGGCAAAAGATACCATCGATGCAGCCTATCTGCGGTATGATATTCCGGAGATGATGCAACATGCGATTATTGAAGACGGTGACTATAATATTCTGCGATTTCTTGACCATGACGATATGCAGGCATTGAATGAACACATTCATAATATGATGTTCGACTGTTTTGAACGTGAGGTCGATCTGGCGGATATCGAAGGGTTTCGTCAGGTTTCCAATCTGAATGCCAAAGGCGATCCGTTATTTGTCGAGGCCGTCGAAGCGATGGCCTATGTGCTTGGCGCGGCCTTCGCACTCGGCACTTATGTGGAAGACGGCAAACTGGTATCACGCGCAGCCAAACAGGTGGATTTATCGAAATTGACGGTTGCGCAACGCAGACTGGCGACAGAGCTGGCCGAACAGGTATTCGGTGATAGTTTTCAGGAGCTGAGCGTTAAAGATACAACGACCAGGGAATCGTTGAAAGGAGCAATCGAGGCGGCCATCCATGTCATGCAAACACAAAAACAGGAAGATGTTCGTAAACTGATTTTCAGTCAGGAACTGTTTGATCAAAAATAACCCTTTCCCAACCGCAACCAAAAAAGGCAGGTCATTCGTGACCTGTCTTTTTTTATTAGGGATAAGAGACTAGAGAGGAGAGGCTATCCTAACCTCTAATCTCTAACCTCTAGTCTCTAGCCTCTAGTCTCTAGCCTCTAGCCTCTAAACACTGTAATACATCTTGAACTCAACTGGCGCCGGCGTGTTCTCCCACTGGGCACATTCTTCTTCCTTCAGTTCGATGTAGCCGTCGATTTGATCGTCGTTGAAGACATCACCCTTTTTCAGGAAGTCGCGGTCAGCATCCAGCGCTTCAAGCGCCTGACGCAGAGTCGGCGCAACAGTCGGAATGTCCGTCAGCTCTTCCGGCGGCAGATCATAGAGGTTTTTATCCATGGCGTCGCCCGGATGAATTTTATTCTCAATCCCGTCAAGACCGGCCATCAGCAAGGCGCTGAAGGCATAATACGGGTTACCGGAGGAATCGGGGAAACGCGTTTCGATCCGTTTGGCATTCGGGCTGGAGACATAAGGAATCCGTACCGAAGCCGAACGGTTGCGCGACGAATAAGCCAGCAATGTCGGCGCTTCGAAGCCCGGCACCAGGCGCTTGTAGCTGTTGGTGGTGGCGTTGGTGAAGGCGTTAATTGCGCGCGCATGTTTCATCACGCCGCCAATGTAATAGAGACAGATTTCCGACAGATCGGCATAGCCGTTACCGGCGAAAAGCGGCTTTTTATCTTTCCAGATCGACTGGTGCACATGCATGCCCGAGCCGTTATCATCCGCCACCGGTTTGGGCATGAAGGTGGCGGTTCGGCCATAGGAATGCGCGACCATCTGCACCACATATTTATATTTCTGCACATTGTCGGCACAGGCGGTCAGGCTGTCATACTCAACACCCAACTCACATTGCGACGGCGCGACCTCATGGTGATGCAGCACCGGCGTAATGCCGACCTGTTTCAGCGTGGTCAGACATTCGGCACGCAGATCCGCCAGCGAATCGACCGGCGGCACCGGGAAATAGCCGCCTTTGACGCCCGGGCGGTGCCCCATATTGCCAACTTCATACACCGTGCCGGAATTCAGCGGAGATTCCGTCGTCTGCAGATCGTGGAAACTGCTGTTCATGCTCAGATCAAAGCGGACATCGTCAAACACGAAAAACTCCAGCTCCGGACCGAAATAGGCAGTGTCACCAATGCCGCTCTGCTTGAGATACGCCTCGGCACGTCCGGCAGTGGAACGCGGATCGCGCGCATAGGACTGGCCGCTGGAGGGTTCAATAATGTCGCAAAAGACAATCAGCGTCGGCTGCGCAGCAAACGGATCGATCACCGCTGTGTCCGGATCGGGCATCAGAATCATGTCCGATTCATTGATTGATTTCCATCCGGCAATCGACGAGCCGTCGAACATCACGCCATCCTCGAAGGTATCCTCCGAGACTGCCTCGACATAATAGCAGGTATGCTGCCATTTACCACGCGGATCGGTAAAGCGGAAATCAACGAACTGAATGTCGTTATCCTTGATCAGTTTGAACACTTTATTTGCATTTGCTGACATGAAAAACTCCTATGTGCCAAGTTAAGTTTAGTTAGTTGTTATCGCTACCGTCATCCCGAGGAGGCGTATCGCCGACAAAGGAGACGATACTTTGTTACAATGCCGCCGATCCTTTTTCACCGGTACGAATGCGCAACGCATCCTCCACCGACGAGATAAAGATTTTACCATCACCGATACGGCCGGTCTGGGCGGCGCTGGTAATGGCCTCAATGGTTTTTTCGACCTGATCGTCATCCACCACGACCTCGATCTTCACCTTCGGCAGAAAATCGACGACATATTCGGCGCCTCGATACAGTTCGGTATGGCCTTTCTGGCGGCCGAAGCCACGCGCTTCGGTGACAGTAATGCCCTGTATGCCGACTTCCTGCAGGGCTTCCTTGACCTCATCCAGTTTGAACGGTTTGATAATCGCTTCAATTTTTTTCATGATAATTCATCCTTTATGATTACGGTTACGATCGCCTCGTATATGCATCAATCATGCCGCAGAATAATTATTTTTTTTCAAAAGGCTAGTAAAATTTTTGTGATGAAAAAGACGGCGATGTCTGGTGAAAAATCAGGCAGATGGCGATTTTTTGGGCAGGCTTTGGTGACGCGGTGAAATGGTGAAACGGCAAAGCGGTGAAACGGTAAAATAGTGAAATAGTTTTTAATAACCGCTTCACCATCTCACTACTTCACCAATCTGCTTGACCTTTGCTGTGAAATTCCGTTTAACTCCACCTCCGACGTTATCCTGTGGCGGGTGTAGCTCAGTTGGTTAGAGCGCCAGTTTGTGGCACTGGAGGCCGTGGGTTCGATTCCCATCACTCGCCCCAGCTAGCATTGCTTAATGAGCGGAGCGAATATAGTAATGCTGCTGTCTCGCCGTAGCCCGAAGGGCGAAGGCGGACGACTACCCAACGCCCGAAGGGTACATGGCTAGGAGATCATGCACCAAACCATCACACAATGGGTTGATGTTATCCGCCGTCGCTCTGGTATGCTTCGCATCCCAACCGCTACCGGCACAGGCCATCACTCGCCCCAGCTAGCATTGCTTAATGAGCGGAGCGAATATTAGTAATGCTGCTGTCTCGCCGTAGCCCGAAGGGCGAAGGCGGACGACTACCCAACGCCCAAAGGGTGCTCTGCCGTCGCTCTGGTCATTATAAGAAATAAAATTTAATATGCTGCGAAGATGATCGATAGTTCGACGCGTGAGAAGGCATGCTTCATAAGAGTTCCTTGCTAATCTATCTTGAACAATAAGAAGCAGTTACTGTTATTCTGATTCAATGCATACTCAGAAGTGGTGGCAACATCTGTGGTAGTACAATCTGCGCCATACGCAGAAGACTGAAATGGACCTGTTATTTTCCCTTGCCCCGGTCTTCCATCATCTACTTTTGTATCAATGTTCCATGCCTCTTCTGGGGCCATCACACCTAGGTTGCTAGCGCCCGTGGTAGATAGATAATTGGCAGCATCAGTGTAAAAAATATTTCCATCATGCCAGCCTAATGCCGACGGCTGTCCGGGGTCTGCATACTGCAAGTTCCAACCACTGTTGCTCATCCGCCCGCGCGGAGCAGCGTTGCCAAAGTCCATATCCCAGATGCCTCCAGAGCCATGAATACCACTATAATTTCCTTCCACTAATCCTGCAGCACTCAAGTGTTCCCATACACGATAGCGCTCATATGGGCCATCTGCGGCTATACTGGTACTGCCAAAAAGGATAATCCCGTCTCCATTTCCATTGCACGTTTGTGTACCTGTACCACTGTCGAGTTCGTTGTCTGAGCATTCACCCCCTGATGTGCCGGTGTCAGCGTTACCCCAAAAGTCCGTCGCATTCCGCATGTCCCCCGGTAATGCAAAATATTTATCTTTGAATATATTGATCGCTGTTTGATAGGCTTGGAACTCGGTTGTCACCGAGCGCAGTTCTGCTGCTCGGATCAGATTCTGGCCGGTGAGGATACCACCGGTCAGCAGACCGAGGATGACGAGGACGATGGAGAGTTCGACGAGTGAGAAAGCTTTTTCGCATGTCATCATCAAAACCTCAAATCTAAAACAAATTTACAAACACGGGGCTACAATCCGTTGTGCTATTGGACAAATCATATGCTGCGTCAGT
The DNA here is from genome assembly GCA_028281385.1 of Rickettsiales bacterium. Classification (GTDB taxonomy): domain Bacteria; phylum Pseudomonadota; class Alphaproteobacteria; order Rickettsiales; family UBA3002; genus JANQJY01. Next base: position 26,542 of record JANQJY010000019.1, read on the forward strand.
TTCGGCGCTTGTTCCAGCTAAAGTACAGACATTCCAGTTCGAGGACATAACCTTACCAAACCCTGATTTTCCATCGTCAACTTTTGTATCAATATTCCACACTTCTTCGGGAGTAAAACCAGCTCTTGGCGTTGAATTTACGTTCACATTACCAATGATCATATAGTTACCGTAATCACCGTCAAACCAATAACCATGTCCGCTCCACGCGCTATTTTCGCTAGCAAAATACCATATGGCATTGCCCAATCTTGAATTGGGGCTATTATCCAACGTAGCTGACCATTGATTAGTTCCAGCTGTAGCACCCGTGTAAGTTCCCTCGATAAGCCCGGCATTAGCGAGATGCTGCCATGAACGAAATGCTTCGTTCGTTGTGTTTGGAAGGCTATTGCTGATGCGGCCATTTCCATTCCCATTACATGTTAATGTCCCTGTCGAGCCTGTCGTATTATCATATGCACAATTAGCCGCTATTTCCGAACCCCAAAAATCCGTCGCGTTGCGCATATCCCCCGGCAGGGCAAAATATTTATCACGGAAGGTGTTGACGGCGGATTGGAAGGCTTGGAATTCTGTTGTTACAGCTCGCAACTCCGCCGCGCGAATGAGATTCTGGCCAGTGAGGATACCACCGGTCAGCAGACCAAGGATGACGAGGACGATGGAGAGTTCGACGAGTGAAAATGCGCGTTTCATAAGTGAATCCTAAAATGGGTTATCAAAAATAATAGTACACAAAATGGAGTCATCCGCCAAATTATAAGTAGAATCAAGCAGTGCTGCGTCAGCAGCAGCAGTGGTCTGAGCCGAACCATCTGCTTTGAGTGTGCAGCCGACACGGTCACGCACAAGCACCTTACCGATTGCGGGTCTTCCATCATCCGTTTTTGTGTCAATGTTCCACATTTCTGTAGAAGTTAGAACAGGTAATTTAGGTGAGCCAGTACCCGTATTTCTTATACCGCCATATAGCAATATGTTTCCTCCTCCACGATCGAATTGTTCCGCATCACCAATGGGACCAGTGCTTCCACCAATTGTATTCCATGCAGCATTACTCATTTTTCCACCCGGAATATTAACGCTGGGAATACCGTGATTTTGCCCAACAGAACCGGCGATACCCGTATAACTACCTTCCACTAATCCGGCATTTGCAAGCTGTTGCCAAAAAGCAAAATTCTCACCAGTCTGCGCCGCCGCCGCTGCCCAGGTAATAAATCCATCCCCGTCACCATTACAGGTCTCAGTTCCGCTCCCCGAAGGGCTGGCCGCGCCGCAATTGGTCATGCTACCCCAAAAATCTTCGGCATTATTCATATCCCCCGGCAGGGCAAAATATTTATCGCGGAAGGTATTCACCGCTGCTTGGAAGGCTGAAAACTCGGTTGTCACCGAGCGTAGTTCGGCTGCTCGGATGAGGTGTTGGCCAGTGAGGATGCCGCCAGTGAGCAGGCCGAGGATAACCAGGACGATGGACAACTCCACCAAAGAGAAGCCTTGACTGTTATTATATAATGATTTTTCCGGCCTTTCTGAAAAGGCCGTATATGTATAGTGTGTCATTTTATTAGCTCCCTGCAGCGCTGCCAGAAGGTATCCCCCAGCGAAGTAAATTAACTTATTATTGATACCATAATTTTCTAAATAAATCATTAATTGTTGAGCGGATTTTACATATCACCAGCGGTCATCATGGCCGTTTTTTACAAAGACAGGGTGTGTCATTTAACTAACTCTTGGCAACTAAATAAGTTATTACTTGGTAAAGGGTATATGTCCTGTACGCCCATATATAAATCACCATAAATAGGTGTCATTTTTTATGAAGAAAAAACATAAACCTTAACACACGTCCGATTTCGACATCCGCATTAACTAAAAATTAACTAAAATAAATTATGATAATATCGTGTAAGTATATGACAAATCTATGAAGATAGCCAAGGGCTGGTCAGCTATGTCGAAAAAGGATACCTCCACCGGTCAGGCACAGCAGCCAAATAGCAAACCAACAGAGTTGGTGATATTATTCGGTGGCTATTTACATGATAAAGACGGCTCGCCGCCTGAGTTAGACGCTGCTAAATTGGCAGAAAAGCATGGCGCGACGATTATTGGCGACGGTAAAGCCGTCCCCAAGATGTCGGCTGTTGCGGATCAACTTGGAAACATGAAGGGGCCGGTTGAACTGGTAGTGGTAGGACATAGCCATCAGTTTACACAGGCAAACGGTCAACCATCAGATCGTTTATCGATGCTATTCGACTCTGAAAGGCAAAGGACCAGCAACGAAAAACCTGCCGCGTTCACACCGGATGGAACGCCGGTTCAACCGTCACATGTGATGCCGGCGGCAGAGTTTTTTGGTAAGTTACCTGATAATGTCAGATCGGTTTATCTTGCTTCCTGTCAGAGTGAGGCGGCGATGAAGGATGTGGGGCATGCGCCTGAAGGAACACGGGTGTATTGGGCAGCAACGGCCGCTGAAGATTCTGTTTCTCCGGTAGGAAGCGCTGCAATAATGAATATTTTAGCGGCAAAGCCTGATGAACAGGGATTACGCATCCCGGCGGCGGCCGGAGGCGATATTCCTGCCACAGCAGGTCCTAACGCGCTGAAGGATAGACAAACTCCGCCAGTCACCAGCTATGCCATTGGTGGCAGGAGTGATACAACCATCCGGGAAGAACGGGTGATTGATCTCGATCGGGGATTAAAAGACGCCGTCGGCAAGCAACACCGGTTTTCCGGTTCTGTCAGAGAAGAAGTAACAAAAGGGCTTTCCAGCGGAGTAGGAGTGCACGAAACGGCATACCGGATGGGAAGCGGCATTGATCAGGAAAAACTCAGAAGTTTAGTGCATGGAACAACCAGTGATGTGGGGCGTGGAAAACTGCCTTCAGACGAATTCAAGAACATCGCAAAAGAAGGACAGGACCCGATTCATGTTTCTCCGCGCGATGTGGGGCGCTATCTGGTAGATGCCGAAATCCGCGATCTGGCAAAAAAAACAGACGTTCCGGTTGAAAAAGCGGCAGGCATGTTTTCGGCCTGTATGACACAGGTATCTGGCGGTGGGTATGCGGTGTGTGAGGCAAAAGATTATGAAACGCCTACTGCATCTAACACACCTGTCCCGGAGCGCTCTCCCAGCGAAAAAGACGCGCCTTCACAGGCACACTGAACAGTCTTTCCTGAGTTTTTTCCGGAACTCAATCCGGATTCACGACGGTTTAGTGACAATTCGGTGATGAAAGAATGATAAGTAGAGAACCATCGCTTTCGAATCACTTAGGGCGAAGGCGAACATAATGAAGTTCATGTCCCTTCGTGCAGATCCCTACGCATGGCGCGCCACAGGCTCCAGCACTGCCACAGCATGACAAACAAATAACAGGCGCCGCCGAGTACGGCAAAGCTTTGGAAAAAGATCGTCGAATGACCAGAACCAAGCGACCAGGCCGTCACCAACCCAACCATCGCACCCCAGAACAGCCGTTGTCTGACGGGCGGGCGCAGTTCGCCGCGGGTGGTGAACATGCCGAGCACATAGGTGCCGCTGTCGGCACTGGTGACAAGGAAGATGAACAGTAAAAACAATACGATGCAAGAGGTGATACCGGCCAGAGGCAGGGTTTCCAGCATGGCGAAGGTGGTGTTTTCCGGCGTCGAGATGACACTGCCAAAGCCGGGCTGTTCGAATATTTCCAGATAAATCGCAGTGCCGCCCAGCGTGGCGAACCATAATGCGGAAAATAAAGTGGGCACAAAGATAACGGCGAGGATAAACTCGCGCAGGGTGCGGCCATGGCTGATGCGCGCGATGAATACGCCGACGAACGGCCCCCAGGCGATCCACCAGAGAAAATAGGTGATGGTCCAGCTTTCGGTCCAGCCGCCGGGATCACTGAAATGGCGGACATTGAAGGAAAGATATAAAAACCGGTCGAGATAGTCGCCAATGCCGCTGACAAAGCTTTCCATGATGAATTGCGTCGGGCCGATGCCGAGGATGAACAGCATCAGCACGATGGCTACGGCCAAGTTGATATCACTCAGGATTTTGATGCCCTTGCCGATGCCGGTAGAAGCGGAAAACATGTAGCAGGCAAACAGGCACAACAGAATGATCAACCTCAGCACCACCGGATCAATGGTGAGATGGAATTGTGTGATCATCCCCTGTGCCACCTGCAAAATACCGTTCGACAGTGACGCGACCAGCCCGAACACCACCGCCAGAATTGCCAGACTGTTCACCCCCCATGCCAGTTTGGGGTGCGAAGTAACAGCCTCGCTCGGCAGCATGGCAGTATGGCGGTGAAAGGTGAAGTAAGCAATACTCAGCGCGGCAACGGCATAAATCGCCCAGGCATGGATGCCCCAGTGGAAATAGCTGATGGCCATGGCACGGCGTGCGGCGCCAGCGCCTTCCGAGACGATATTCACTGCCGGTGGCGGTGTCATGAAATGCAGCAGCGGTTCGGCAGCACCGTAGAATACCAATCCGGCGCCCATGCCGGCGGCAAACAGCATGGCCAGCCAGGAGATGGTGCTGAAATCGGGCGTTTCGTCCGGTCCGCCCAGGCGCAAATCGCCATAACGGCTACAGGCGATGACCAGCGCAAAGCCGACAAAAAAACTGCAGACCAGCAGCACCAGCCAGCCGAAACGATGTTCAAACCATCGAGTCGTTTCAGATAATGCGGTTTCCATTTCGGCAGGAAACAGGGCGCCGAGCATGACAATGGCGAGAAAGAGGAGATGTCCGGGCTGAAATGTCAGCATGAATGAAGAAGTATTATGATGCCTTGTTGCTTGATAAAGCACCGCAGCATAGCGGATGGTTTTAAAAATGCAAACAAGCCCTTAGGAAATCTGCTAAGGGACTTTTCTGTGCTGTGTGGTAAACAGCGTATAGTCGCCTGGACCGCCCATGCGTCTGGCAAGAATCTCATGAATGGCGTCGTAATCTTCAGACCGACCAAGAATAATATTATTGATATCGTGTATTTCCCAAATCGCTTCCTTGTTACGCCATATGGCAAAGAAAACGGCATCGACCATTCAGCACCTCCTACGCTGTCTGTTTATGGCCAGCTATTGCATGGCCATTTTACCTTGTCTTAATACTGATTGTAGTGTAGCGGATGATAGTTAATTTCTTGTTAACATTTAAGGATATTTTATTAAAATCAGTCAGTTGTTGATAGTTGCTTTACCGCTGGCTATCAGCGCCCTTCCGCCGCCACTGGGTAGCCAAAAACAGAACTCCAAGCACCAGCAGGACCGCCGGACCATACCATAAGGCCAGGGTGTGGGCATCCGTGGGGGGGTGCATCAAGACATCATCGCCGTAGCGGGCGGCGTAATAGAATAAAATCTCCGCATCGCTTCTACCAAGTGCAATCATCTCGCGGATATGCGTGCGCATCTGCCGTGCCAGCACCGCATCGGAGCCGGCAAGCGACTGGCCGTCACATACCACACAACGCAATTCCGTAAACAGGGCCTGTGCACGTTTTTCATTTATGAGATCATCCAGCGGCACGTCCAGCGCCTGCGCCGGAACAGATAATAACAGGCAAAGTAAACAGACGACGATGAATAACGGATTCATGGCTGTCTTTTTTTCTTCGGCGGTGCAGACAGGGCGGCAAGCAGATACTCTTCAATCATCTCTATCGTCATTGCGCCGGAATAATAGGCAAGGATGATGCCGTCCGGTCCGACGATGAAGCTTTCAGGCAAGCCGCGCATGCCGAGTGAAATACCGGCGCCGCCATTCTCATCTAGTCGAATCTGATCATAGGGGTTACCGTGTTTTTCAAGCCAGGCGTTGGTACGCTCCGGTTTGTCGTTCCAGGCGATACCAATCAGTGTGATATCATAGGTGGCTTTCAATTGCGCCAGTTCCGGCAGTTCGGCCAAGCAAGGGGCACACCAACTGGCGAACAGATTATAGATGACGGGGGTATTTTCCGGCAGTGGCGTCTCATCTTCGGATAAAACAGGCAATGCATTGAAACGCGCATAGTCAAATGCTTTGCCTGCCGCATTCGGCATAATTTTGCCGTCCTTGCTGTAAAGGATAAATAGTAACCCGCCGCATAGCGACAGGAAAAGAAGAAAAGGCAGCAGACGCAGGAAAGAGGGCACGAGTGTTATTATTTCGAAGTAGTTTAGCGTTTTCAGTCAATCATGGTTATCTTTTCGTTGTGCCCTATAGTAGATTGCCCGAATGCATCAGGCAATGATAAATAGTAGTTGTTTTACTTAGGTTCAAATCCTGCTGGATTTTGCCCCGAGGATGACGTTTATTGGCAGCCATGACCAAGATTACCATCGCCACCCGCAGCAGCAAACTTGCCATCGCCCAGGCGGAAATGATCCGTCACGCCTTAATGACGGCCGATCCAGCCTTGTCTGCAGACGATGTCATCCTGCTGCCAATGACCACTTCCGGCGACCGCCAGCTCGATAAGGATATCAGCCAGTGGGGTTATAAAGGACTGTTCACCAAGGAAATCGACGAAGCCCTGCTCGACGGCCGCGCCCAAATCGCCATGCATTCGATGAAAGATGTGCCGAGCGAACTGCCAGGCGACATTATAATCGGCGGCATGTTACCGCGTGACGACGCACGTGATGCCTTTGTCTCCACCCGTTACGGATCGCTGGAAGACATGCCCCCGGGGAGAACACTCGGCACCTCGTCGGTGCGCCGCGCCGCCATGATCAGCCACCACCGTCCGGATCTAACGATCATCCCCTTTCGTGGCAATGTGAACAGCCGGGTGCAAAAACTGGAAGATGGCGTTGCCGATGCGACACTGCTCGCTGTCGCCGGACTAAAGCGATTACAAATGGAAATGCATATCACACAGATACTGTCCATCGACCGTTTTCTCCCCGCCATCGCCCAGGGCGCCATCGGCATGCAATGTCTGAAACAGGATGACGAGATACGCGAACGGCTGGCGGCCATTTCCCACCCTGATACCGTCACCTGTGTCACGGCCGAACGTGCCTTGCTGGCCACGCTTGACGGTTCCTGCAAAACCCCGATCGCCGGCCATGCGACACTGGACGGTGATACCCTCACCCTCACCGGATGCGTTTTCGCCCCTGACGGCAGCGGCATGGAATCGATCAGCGACCACGCACCAGCCGGCGATGCCGAAGCGCTCGGCAACAGGGTGGGTAACACATTGCTCGACAGGGTGCCGGATGCATGGCTGAAAGAACAGTAATGGGGATCTTACTGCTCACCCGCCCGCAAGCGCAGAGCGAGGCGTTTGCTACATTACTGGCGGAAGACAGTATCGACTCCGTTATCTGTCCGATGCTGACTATCCATCCCAGAGACATCGCCCCTCCCGAAGAGATACCGCAGGCAATGCTCATCACCAGCGCCAATGCGCTTCCCGCGCTGGCACAATTATCCTTGACCGTTCCACTCCTGTGCGTCGGCGAACAGACCGCTGCACAGGCACACTCACATCATCCGCAGACCGTCTGCACCGGAGAGATGGTTGACGAGTTGATCGCCTGGATTACGCAACACCTTGTGCCTGATGACGGGCCATTGCTCTATCTTTCGGGCAGCCACATCACCCGCGACCTGCAAGCCGCACTCCCTGATTTCACGGTCCACCGCCTCGTCTGTTACGATGCTATCGCTGCCGAACAGATCGATCCGGCCATATTGGAGGATATCAGCGCCGTGTGTTTTTTCTCCTCACGCACAGCAGAGATTTTTCAGTCACTTCCTACCGTTACGCCAGAGCTAACTCGCTCTCTTACCGCCTTGTGTTTAAGCGAGCAGATTGCCGCAGTATTACAGGCAAACAACTGGCGCGCCATCTATCACAGTGACCGCCCCACCGCTGAAAGCATGCGGGGATTGATAGGTCAGTATCACCAATACTAAAAAACCAGGTGCAATCTGCGTATGGCTTGCTATAAAACACGTCTGAGCATCATGCAGCAGTGGATATCATGACAGACACAACCGATCATTCCGACGCCGATCAGCCCGCTCCCAAAGAGGCCAATGACAACCTGCCGCCCGAGCGGGATAAGGAACAACAAGCGCTGCAACGCAATAATTATCTTATTAAGCTGTTGCTGCTGGTATTTTTCTGTCAGATAGGCGTCGTCGGCTATTTTGCCTGGGAAATGCAACAGCTATCAGACGTAGGCGACCATCCCATTACCGCCAATATCAACGCCCTGGCGGAGCTGCACGCCGAAGTCTCAGCCAGCCTTAAAGCCATGGAGGATTATATCGCCTTCATCGAGCGCAAACAGGGCGATATCGAAGCACAAATTTTTGAAGCCGGAGAGGCAAAGATCGCCGAACTCCGGCGTGAACATTCGTCCGGCGCGCATGAAGAAGCGCTGGAGGAACTGTATACCGCCGCTGACGATCTGGAAGTGATGATGGAGGATTTGACGTCGCGTATCGATGCATTAGAAGCGCGCCCTGTTATCGTCGAAACACCGCCACCACCACCCGCGCCGGCAATCGACAATACGGCATTGGACGCGTTGAAACAACAGATGGACAGGCTGGAAACTTCCATCCATCAGGGCAGCCAGTCACACATGGCCGAAACGCTGTATATACGCCGTGCGACAGCTTTTTCCCTAGTATCGCAGCGCGTTCTGTCCGGCAACGCCTATCATGAGCCCCTTGCCTACTTCCTGTCGATTTACGGTGAGGAACCGCCAGTGTTTAACAGCTGGGTCGAGATACTGGCCAACTATGAGGAAGATGGTGTGCCTACTCCGGCCTCGCTGCATGCATCTTTTACCCGCCTGACAAATGAAGTGATGTTCGAGCTGGCACAGCAGCCGGCAGAGGAAGATTCGGTATGGGGGCAAGTCAAAGGCAGTCTGTCGCAACTGATCGTGGTACAGAAAACCGGTGGCGATCCTGAAGACGACAGCCCGATGGACAGAATTGCCCGCGCCGAGGCCGCACTGGCCAATGGTGACGTGGAAGAAGCCATCTATGAACTCGACGAACTGCCTGAAGCGCAACACGCACTCTTTCATGACTGGATCGCCGAAGCAGAACACTATCTCGCAGCACAGGAAGCGCTGAATAAAATACAGTCTCATTTCGACAAACAGCTGGCTGCGCTTGCCGCCTCTTCTCATGAGGATAAGTAAGCGGCCATGCTGCGCGTTCTGTTTTACCTCGCCTGTCTGACCGCTCTGGGCTATGGCGCGCTGTGGCTGGCTGAGCATCCCGGCCGTGTCACCATCGACTGGATGGATTATCGCATCACCACGCTGCTGTCGGTACTGGTGTTTGTCGTGCTCGGGCTGATCACTCTGTTCATCGCCATCTCGCTGCTTATCCGCGAAATCATCACCGCCCCGCGCCGCGCCCGCATGCGCCGCGCGCTCCGGCAAAAGGATGACGGCCTGCTCGCCCTAACGCACAGCTTGTCCGCCCTCGCATTGGGTGATCATTCGGTCGCAGAAAAACAGCTGACACGCGCGAAACGGTATCTGCAGGATGCGCCGGTTACCCTGCTGCTCTCGGCCCAGATCGCACGCATTAAAGGCCAAGGCAACGAAATCACCTTCAGCGCCATGCTCGACAGTCCGGAGACGCGCGCCGTGGGCCTGCGCGGAATGATCGAACAGGCGATGAAAAACAAACATTATGACCAGGCAGCAGACCATGCGCGCGAGGCTTATCAGCTGCGCCCGAAAGACCGCTGGTTAACGCTGATTCTACTGGATCTGCATTGCCGCCGTCAGCGCTGGGCCGATGCGCTCGAGATCGTTAAAAACGGAGCGCGTTACAGTCTGTTTGATCACGATACCGCCAAACGCTATGACGGGCTAATCCATTACGAGCGCGCCAGACATGCATTAAGCAAAGATGAGGAAGATACCGCCATAGCGCTACTGATCCTGTCGCGCAAAGCCTGGCCGGAATTCATGCCCAGCGCCAATCTGCTGGTCCAGCTTTACGCCAAGCATGATGAACGCGCACTCACCGGCAGACAGCTGCAACGCATCTGGCAGGATGCACCGAATCCCATCATTGTCGATACCCTGTTGGAACGCCTGTCGGATCTGTCTGCGGCAAAGCTGGTGAAACAGATCGAAAAGCTGGTGGAAGCGAATAGGGATCACCCCGAAAGCCAGATGGCGCTGGCGCGTGCCGCCATTCAGACCAGCCAGTGGGACATTGCGCGCAATCATTTGAAAGCGGCGCTCAGCAGGCGCGAATCAGCACGGATTTACCAGCTCTTCGCCGAAATCGAAACACAGGAACTCGGCGATGAAGCCGCTGCGGGCGAGTGGCTGCGCCGCGCAGTGGAAGCACCAAAAGAACCCGAATGGGTGTGCAGCGTCTGTGGACACCACACGGATGACTGGAACATGCATTGCACGTCCTGCCAAAGTTTTGACAGCTATATCTGGGATACGCCGGAGCGTAAAACGGAACTATTGGCGAGTTAATATTTTATCATCAACGATCTGGGTTCACCCGCTTCATCGTTTTCAGAGACCTCGATTCTCTGATCCGCCGGCAGTGCATGCGACATCTCCGCTATACCCACCGGTTCTGTCGGTGCAGCCGTGGCATAATGATGCGCTGTTCCCTGATATCCCACCAGACGGTTGGTCAGATGCGGCTGTGGATGCTCATAACAGATGATATCAGAATAGGCATCATAACAGAAACGCTGCTGCGGCAGGCGCGGATCATCCGCCTTGGGGGTATAGGCTACCCAGTCGCGCATTGCGTCAGAGGTTTTGATAATACTGCCCTTTGCGCTGTTCTGCAGTCGCCAGCTCGCTTCCTGTATTTTGGTACAGGCACTGGTGACTAACAGTATGGAAAGAAACATGGTTGCGGATCGCATAGACCTACTCCTTCATTTGACCTCGTCATTCCGGACAAGCGACCCATGATTGGTCGCGCGATCCGGAATCTTTTTACTTTGCATTTCTACCTCCTAACGTCGGGAATGACATTATTATGGATATTTATTTGCACGTTTCGTGCCATATCGCCCGCAGCCCCGCCCGATAGTCGGGATAACGCAGTTGACCACCTGTAAGCAATTTTATTTTCTCATTTTTAATGCGCCGGTTGGCGGCATAGAAACTGCGCATCATCTCCGACATCTCCGCCGTCTCGAACGTTTCGGTGACAGGCGGCGTCATACCCGTCAATTCACAAGCAAAGTCAATTAGTTCATGGGACGGAGCCGGTTGGTCATCCGCCAGATTATAGATATCTCCCGCCCGTGACTGCTGCATGGACGCCATGGCTACTCCTGCAATATCTTCCACATGAATCCGCGAGAAATAATGACCTTCCCTGACAATGCGACGGGCCGTGCCTGCCCGCAACCGGTCCAGCACCGAGCGACCCGGTCCATAAATGCCGCTTAAGCGGAAAATATGTCCTGCTATACCAACATCACCCCATATTTCCTGCCATGCGTCTTCTGCCTTCAGACGGACCTCTCCACGGGTGTCTATCGGGCTGGGTGGTGTGGTTTCATCAACCCAGCCGCCACCATGATCGCCATACACTGACGTTGCCGAAAGATATCCCACCCATGCCAGCCGGTCTGAGATGGTCTTTCTTACCATCTGCCGTGCCACCTCATCAACTTCCCCCGGCGGCAGGCTGACAAGCAGATGCGTCGCCTGTGACAATGCCTCCTGTATCTCTTGATGTGCTTCGCCTTCCCAGAGATGCGCCATAACGCCATAGCGTTGCAACCGCGCCGCTTTCGCCGCATCACGCGTGGTGCCATGCACAGTCCATCCCTCGGCAATCAGCCCGCGTGTTAGATATTCCGCGCTATAGCCCAGTCCGAAAATGAAAAGCGTCTGTTGCCTGCTCATGACGCCTGTTATACAAATGTGCCATGCGCTATGCAATCTTCACACTCATCATTCTGCTGTTTCCCGCCGTTACCACAGCGATGGACAGTTCGGACATTTATGCGGAATGTACCAAACTCACACGTGAACGCCCAAAACTGGCACTGGTGATGGCCAGGGAATGGATTCAGCGTGAGAACGTACCCTCGGCCTATCACTGCAAGGCAATCGCCGAATTCGCGCTGGAGAAATTTCCCGAATCCGCCAAAACGCTTGAACTGCTAAGCGAACGGTTGCCGGACGATCAGCTGACACTGCGAGCCAATGTACTGGAACAGGCCGCACGCGCCTGGGATTTGGATAATAACCGTGCCCGCGCGATCATCGTCATCACCAAAGCGATCAAACGCACTGCCAATGCCGGGCTGAAAGACCGCGTGATCGGCAAACTCGCCGCCAATCTGCTGCTCTATCGCAGCGATCTGTATCTGCGCGGCGGCCGGGCGATGTATGCATTGCAGGATCTGGATCAGGGACTAATGCTGTCGCAGCATGATGAGCAGCTATTGATTGCACGCAGCAAATTATTCATCGACCTGCAGGAATATGACCTCGCCAAACAGGATTTGAACCTGATCATTAATCGCAAACCCGGCCACAAGGAAGCCAACCGCCTGCTGAATTCGATTGATGATTAAGTCAGGATAATTTCTGTTTCAGAATCTCATTGACGGCCTGCGGGTTCGCTTTACCGCCCGAAGCTTTCATCACCTGGCCGACGAAAAAGCCGAACAGCTTTTCCTTCCCACCCTTATACTCTGCGACCTTGTCCGGATTGGCAGCAATCACTTCATCAATCATCGTTTCAATCGCACCGCTATCGGTGACCTGTTTCAGCCCTTCTTCCTCGACGATCGTCACCGCATCCTTGCCGCTCTCGAACATTTTATCGAGCACGGTTTTGGCGATCTTGCCGCTGATCGTCTCATCGGCAATCAGCTTCAGCAAGCCGCTTAACTGCTCCGCCGATACCGGCGAGTCTTCGATCGATCTGCTTTCCTTATTGAGCCGTCCGAACAGCTCTGCCGTCACCCAGCTGGCCGCAAGCTTTGGATCATTGTCATTGGCCACCGTTTCGAAATATTCCGCACTCGCCTTATCGGCCGAAATCACCATCGCGTCATAGGCCGACAGGCCCATCGCTTCCATATAGCGATTCTTTTTCTGATCCGGTAGTTCCGGCAGGCTCGCCTTGATGTCATCGACAAACGCCTGGGTGATTTCCAGCGGCAGCAGATCCGGATCGGGGAAATAGCGGTAATCATGCGCGTCTTCTTTCGAACGCATGGTACGCGTCTCACCTTTGGACGGATCGAACAGTCGCGTTTCCTGATCGATCTCGCCGCCCGATTCGAGCACTTCGACCTGGCGCTGCGCCTCATATTCAATCGCCTGAGAAACAAACTTCACCGAGTTTACATTCTTGATTTCGCAGCGCGTACCGAAATGTTTTTCGCCCACGCGGCGTACCGACACATTGGCGTCGCAACGCATGCTGCCCTTTTCCATATCGCCGTCACAGGTACCGAGATAGCGCACAATCGAGCGCAGCTTTTTGAGATAGAGCGCCGCTTCTTCGGGTGAACGCATATCCGGTTCAGACACAATCTCCATCAGCGCCACACCGGAACGGTTCAGATCGATAAAACTGTGTTTAGGCGAATGCTCATGCAACGATTTACCAGCATCCTGTTCGAGGTGAATACGCGTCACACCGATCTCGCGCGTCGATCCGTCAGGCATGTCGAGCGCAATGACGCCCTTGCCGACAATCGGGTCGAGATATTGCGAAATCTGATAGCCCTGCGGCAAGTCGGGATAGAAATAATTTTTGCGGTCGAACACCGAATGCAGATTGATCGCCGCATTCATGCCAAGGCCGGTACGCACCGCCTGCTCAACGCACACTTCATTGATCACCGGCAACATCCCCGGCATGCCCGCATCAATGAATGAGACATTCTGATTCGGCTCGGCCCCAAAGGTCGTCGGCGCGCCGGAAAATAATTTGGCATTGCTGGTCACCTGGGCATGAACTTCCAGCCCGATTACCACTTCCCACTCGCCCGTATTACCTTTGACTATGTAACTCATATCTCCACTCCGACATTCCCGCCTTCCACTCCGTCATTCCCGCGCAGGCGGGAATGACGATTGAAGTGATGTAACTCATCGCCGAACCACCTGTCCAATCACATTGGTGCAGACCGGTTTCTGTGCCGGATTACAGCGTGAACGCGGTTCCACCTTTTTGCAGAAAAACCTGCTCTTCTTGTGCATCTGTCTTCCACACACATCGCACCCTTCTTTATACTGCACGCATTTTTCAGGAATGATCAGATTGCCACGATTGTCCGATGAAAGCGGCATATAGACCGATTTAGTCGACATATAAATCACCAGCGACAGGACCAGCACATGTTTCATCACGCCGCCTCCTTCATGGTCTGCGGCAACTCGTCGAAGGCCAGCGCCTCTTCGAGCGCACCGGCGGCCCTGAACATCGTCACTTCATCGAAGGCGCGGCCGATCAGTTGCAGACCCAGCGGCAACCCGTCATGATTCAGCCCGGCGGGAATCGAGATTCCCGGCAGTCCGGCCAGCGAGGTCGG
>JANQJY010000033.1 GCA_028281385.1 Rickettsiales bacterium
TGCGAAATCATCAGTGGCGGCCCTTCGCAAGGCAGGTCCAGATCATTGCGGTGCGGTGCTTCTTCCGATTTCGGATAGCCGCCGATGCTGTAAGGCAGATTAGCGGTTTTGATGGTGACAGGATCAAATTGCAATGCCTCACCATCCGGGGCAATGGTGATTTCGTCTATCTGACTGTCGAGGATGACGGTGGCGCGTTCTTTGGCAGCGAGACGTTGATTGGTTTCACGCAGCCGGGCGATGACAGTTTCCATAATTTTAACCAACTGCTGCGGGCATTGCTCGAACATCTGTTGCATCTGTGCATCGGTAATGACTTCGGCGACGACGTCATTCAGCGCACGTGCTGTGGCGGAGCGTTTGTTCTTGGGCTCAAACAATGCCAGTTCACCCAGCACCACGCCCGCTTCCAATATGGCAAGCTGCACCTCGCCATGCTCGGCATGTTTGAGAATTTCCACCGCGCCCGACTGGATGATATAGGCATTATCACCGAGATCGCCCTCACGGAAGATAATGTCTTTAGCGGCAAATGAAACGGTATCATTCATGAGTACTGTTTTACTCGACCGTAACCGATTTGGCAAGATTGCGCGGCTGATCGACATCGGTACCCTTGATTATGGCAGTATGATAGGCGAGTAACTGTACCGGTATGGCATAAAGCAGCGGTGAAACGAACGGGTCCACCTCCGGCATGCGTACGGTTTTCCATACGATATCCCGTAATTTCTGTTCGCCCTGCCGGTCGGTAATGGCGATGATTTTAGCCCCGCGCGATGCCGCTTCCTGGATATTGGAGGCGGTTTTATCGAATAATTCGTCACTGGGAACAATGGCGACGACCGGCAGGGCCTCATCGATCAGGGCGATAGGACCGTGTTTCATTTCGCCTGCCGCATAGGCCTCGGCGTGGATATAGGAAATCTCTTTCATTTTCAGCGCAGCTTCATAGGCGATGGCATAGCTGACGCCGCGGCCAAGATATAGCATATGTTGGGCATGTGAAATCTTATGCGCCAGCTGTTCAATTATTTCCTGATGATAGAGAATTTCTGAAATCTTGGCCGGTACTTCTGCCAGTAAATGACAGAATCGGCGGATTGTCTTACCATCTGTTTTTCCTTTGGCTGTGCTCAGTGCCAGTGTAAAACAGGCCAGCGTGACCAGCTGTGTGGTAAAAGCCTTGGTCGAGGCGACGCCGATTTCCGGTCCGGCATAGGTCAGCAGCATATTTTCTGCCTCATTGGCCATCGAGCTTTCGGCGACATTGACGATGGCAAGAATGTGTTGATGTTGCGATTTGGCGTACTGCAGTGCAGCCAGCGTGTCTGCGGTTTCTCCGGATTGTGAGATGAAGATACACAGGCCATCTTCGGCCAGCGGCGGCTCGCGATAGCGGAATTCGGAAGCGATATCGACATCCACTGGCACGCCAGCGATGCGTTCGATCCAGTAGCGCGCGACCAGTGCCGCATAAAAGGAGGTGCCGCAGGCAACCAGCGTGATGCGTGAAATATCTTTCAGGTTAAAGGACAGATCGGGCAGGTGGATTGTGCCGTCGGCGGCATAGGCACTTAGTGCTTCGCCAATGACGGATGGTTGTTCAAAAATCTCCTTTTGCATGTAGTGGCGGTAGTTGCCTTTGCCAATATCAGCGCCGGACAAGGTGGTAGATTTGACAGGGCGCTCAACCTTTTTGCCGGATGCGTCGTAAATCTGCACCTGATTGGTGGTGACTTCTGCCCAGTCGCCATCTTCGAGATAGGTGATTTTCTGAGTGAAAGCGGCCAGCGCCACCGCGTCGGAACCGATATAGTGTTCATCTTCGCCATAACCGATGGCCAGTGGGGAACCGCGCCGGGCGACAAACAGCGTGTCCGGTTCGGATGTTATTACGATTCCCAGTGCAAAAGCACCTTCCAGCCGTTCAAGACAGCTATGGACTGCCTCTTTGGCCGGTTTGCATTCCTTCAGGTAATGGGTGATCAGATGCGGGATGACTTCGGTATCGGTCTGGCTTGAGAGTGTATAGCCAAACCCGATCAGTTCTTCGCGCAGTTCCTGGAAATTTTCGATAATGCCGTTATGAACGACGGCAACGTCTTCCGTCGCATGCGGGTGCGCGTTGGTTTCATTGGGAATACCGTGTGTTGCCCAACGCGTGTGGCCGATGCCGATCCTCCCGTCAAGCGGTTCTTTTTCCAATATGGCTTTCAGATTACTCAGCTTTCCTTCGGCGCGGCGGCGATGTATCGCCCGCTCATGAATGGTGGCGATGCCTGCGGAGTCATAGCCGCGATACTCCAGCCGTTTGAGCGCATCGAAAACAGGCTTTACGACGTGGTGATGACTGACGATGCCGATAATACCGCACATAATGGAGGAGAACCATACTGTTAGATGCCACGCTGACAAGGTTATATTTTGTAATATGGGAAGTAAAACCCCCCTTTTTAATGGTTTTTTAACCCTTTGAAGGCTAGGGTAGAGGAAATAACGTAGAAAAAACAGTAAGAGGGGAGGCATGAGATGTGTGGCTGCGGGATTAGGTATCTCCTGAGCACGACACTGATGATCGCGTCGTTTTCGTTTGCTGCGAAAGCGGAAGAGTTGGATTTCCTCAACGTCAGCATGGAGCAGCTGACGGATATGGAAGTAATGTCTGTTTCCAAACGTCGTGAAAAAGCGTCGGAAGTCGCCTCGGCCATTTATGTAATTACGGGTAAGGATATCCAGCGTTCCGGTGCAACTACCATACCGGATGCCCTGCGCCTGGCACCGGGGGTTAATGTGGCGCAGGCCGGCTCGAGCCAGTGGGCGGTTGGGGTTCGTGGGTTCAATGACCAGTTCTCGAATAAGCTGCTGGTACTGGTCGATGGCCGCACGGTCTACAGTCCTGAATTTTCCGGCGTATGGTGGGATGTGCAAAACCTGCTGATGGAAGATATTGACCGGATCGAAATCATCCGTGGTCCTGGTGCGACAGTCTGGGGAGCGAATGCAGTCAATGGCGTGATTAACATCATCACCAAACATGCAAAAAACACGGTGGGTGGGCAGATCACCGCTGCTGCCGGTAATCATGAACGGTTAAACACCTCCGTGCGTTATGGTGATACGATAGGAGAAAACGGCTATATACGTGGATATGCAACTTACCATGACCGAAATGAGCTTGAGCAGGCAAGCGGTGATATTGGTGCGAATGACGACTGGTATACGCGCACAGCCGGATTTCGCACGGATTGGGAACTATCGGACGACAGTGCATTGATGGTCAAAGGTGATCTGTATAATGGCAGGCACGATTTGCTCTATAATTTCCCGGATATTACCGGCGCACCCGGTGCGCTCACCACGGTGGATGATTCGCAGGAAGTCAAGGGCGGCAATCTGCTGGCTAACTGGACACATGCTATCAGCGATACCTCAGATTTCCACCTGCAGAGCTATCTCGATTATACCTATCGCGATATTGCGATTATCGAGCTGCATCATAAAACATTTGATATCGATTTTCAGCATAACTGGCAGCCGCACGCTCGCCATCAGCTTAGCTGGGGACTGGGCTATCGCTATATTGACGATGACTTGAACGGCACCACTACGCTGTCATTGGTGCCGGATGATTTTTCCCGTCATATTTTCAGCGGGTTTATCCAGGATAAAATTGCCCTGATCGAGGACGAACTCTATCTGACGCTCGGTTCGAAATTCGAGCATAACGAATATACCCAGTTTGAATATCAGCCCAATGCGAGACTGGCGTGGTTGATCGGTGATAATCAGACTCTGTGGGGAGCCGTTTCCAAGGCGGTACGCACACCGGATCGGGCGACGGATGGGGTGACTAATGTGCTATCGACCTTCAACGCCGGTGGTGCAACGGGGGCAGTCGTGCGTTTTGGCAGCTCAACTGCGGAATCGGAAGAACTGATTGCCTGGGAAATGGGCTATCGGATTCAGCCGGAAGAGAATCTCGCGATTGATATCGCAACATTTTACAATGATTATGACGATTTGTTTATCAATGTTGTCGGCAGTCCGACGGTCGCGCCGTTTGGTGGTTTTGCAGCGTTTCCGATTCTGCCGGTTTTCCTGCAGAATGTCGGTTCCGGTCATTCTTATGGTGGGGAAGTGTCGGTAAACTGGCAGCCTTATGAACGGTGGGAGTTGGAGCTGGATTACAGTTATATTGATATCACCATCGATAATAATCAGAACAGTACGATCAACTCCGAAAACAAAACGCCGCACCATCAGATTGGCCTGCATTCCATGGTCGAGATGAGTCATGCTGTCGAGTTCGATCAGCATCTGTATTATGTCTCGGAGTTTACTCCCGAGGGCAGCAGCGAAATCGATGCGTATCTCCGGTTGGATCTGCGTTTGGCGTGGCAGGTCAGTGACTCGCTGGAACTCAGCCTGATCGGGCAGAATCTGCTGAGAGACGGCCATGAAGAATTTTCGCCGTTCCTGTATAATTCGGCCAATGAGGTCGGACGTAGCGTGTTCGGCAAAGCGGTATGGAGGTTCTAGGCGTGAAGCGTATTGTTTACATAGTCCGGTTGAGCGCGCTCTTTATGGTGATGTTGGGCGTGTTGGTGCCTTCCATCCAGGCGAAAAAAATCGAATTGACCGACGTGCAGGCCAAACTCGTGATTATTCATAATTTTGTCAGCCGCTATGTGCACTGGCCGGCAGAACGTTCATTGGACAGAAACAGCCAGTTGCTGGTCTGTTTTCTTGGAGACGATGAGGTCAGCCAATCGATTCGCATTCTGGAAAAAGCATCGACGGATACATTGCGTGTGAGGGTAATCGGCAATCCGGATACCACGCTTTTAGATCGCTGCCATGTATTGTACATTGCCAGTTCGGAAAAGGCGCACATCGGAAAATACATTACGCTCCTTAATAATGCTCCCGTATTGACGTTTAGCGATATGGACCATTTCACCGAAGAGGGGGGGATGGTATCACTGGTAGAAGAGACCAAAATGCGGGGTAATTTTGAAAATATCTATGTACGCTATGAAATTAATACACCAGCCATTGCCAGGGCTACATTGGCGGTAGATCCGGATGCTATCGAGTTGGCCAGAAGGATTGTGAAGCAATGATTTTCTCTTCAGACAGTCCTTTGAAGCGTGAATTGATGTTTATCATCATGATCATCAGCGTATTGTCGATTATTTTGACGACGCTTGCTATTTCCATAACCAGTTATCTCGGTATGCAGGGTAATCTGATGGAAGATATGAAGCTGGCCGGCTCCATTGTCGGAGATCGCAATGCTGCTCTGCTGGAATATTCCCAGATTCCGCATTTCAAACGTAAAGCCTTTATCAATCTGAATGTTTTCAGTGCGACGCAATCAGTCAATCTGGCGTGTCTGTATAATCGGGATGATGAGTTGGTGGCATTTTATGACAAGACCAGAACCGGGCTTTATGAAAAGGCGGTGGATAATGCCGTGCCGGATGATGAGTTTATGGAATTTATCGGCCCTGATCTTGTGAAATATATGGGAATGTGCGCCGAGAAAAAATCAGATATTACGACAACAGGCAAATTTCTTGAGGTATTGCACATTATTAAAACGGAAGAAAAGTTGAATAATCCGTTTGTTGAAGAAGAAAGTAATGCGACAGGGAAGCTCTATGTATTGACGAATATCGACCGTGTTGACCGTTTCTTTAACAAGCAGTTGTTGGCCGCAGGGGTGATTACGCTGATCGTCATTTCCATATGCTATCTGCTGGCGCTGAAATTGCAGAAAACCGTTTCCAACCCGATACAAAGGCTCTCTGATGCAGCACGTAACGTTTCGATGTATAAGGATTATTCGGTTCGAGTTGAAGAGAAGGAAGGCAAATATGCTTCGGAAGTGACCACATTGATCCGCTCGTTCAACAGCATGCTTGAAGATATTGAGGATCGTGATGGCATGTTGCTGCGTAAAAACCTGGAGCTTGAGAAAGCAAAAGAGGTGGCGGAATCGGCCAGTGTGGCAAAATCGCAATTTTTGGCGAATATCAGCCATGAGTTGCGCACGCCGCTCAACGCAATTATCGGCTTTTCCTCTATTATTACCAATCAATTATTCGGACCGATCGGCAGCCAGAAATACTGTGATTACGCGAATGACATTCATGATTCCGGCGTGCATTTGCTGGATATCATTAATGACATCCTTGATATTTCGAAGGCTGAGGCCGGAAAACTGACGCTGCATTATGAGCAGTTTGATGTTAAGGAAGCGATTGAAAAATGTATACGATTCATGGCAGAGCGTGCCGGTGAAGGAGATGTGTACATGGAATGTCACTATCCGGAAACGCTGCCCAAACTGGTGGCGGACAGAGTGCGGTTTATTCAGATCATGCTGAATCTTATTTCCAATTCTGTGAAATTCACTAATCCCGGAGGCCGGGTGGATGTGACGGTAAAAGTCGATTCCGCGGGCGATAGCATCCATTATTTCAATATTAGCGTTGCGGATACCGGCATTGGCATGAGTGCCGATGATATTGAAAAGGCGTTTCAGACCTTCGGACAGATCGATAGCGGATTGAATCGTAAGTATGAAGGCACAGGTCTGGGCCTACCGCTGACAAAAAAGCTGGTAGAACTCCACAATGCCACCATTGCTATTGACAGCATACCCGGACAGGGTACAACCGTGAGACTGCAATTTATATCTGATCCCAGTTTACTTGATTAATCCGGGAAGATATGGCAGGAATGATACGATTATGGTAAAACTCTATCAATGAAAGAGGCTATCTTGAAACAAGTATATATGGAAAGCATCCTGTTGATCGAACGGCTCCACCGCCGTTTTCTGGATGTCATTAAGACCGAGTTGGACCGTTTGCACATCGCAGACATTAACAATGTTCAAACGCTGATTTTGTATAATATCAGCGGTGAACAGTTGACGGTGGGGGAATTGACCAACCGTGGCTATTATCTTGGCTCCAACGTCTCCTATAATGTGAAAAAGCTGGTGGAAAACGGCTATCTAGTGCAGGAGAAGTCGCCGCATGACAAACGTTCAACGCGTGTGAAGCTGTCTGACAAAGGGTTGGAGTTATGTCAGAAGATCGACGAACTTTACGAACGTAATGTACAGGATCTGGCAGATGGTGAACCTTCGGTGGAGGGGTTGCAAAAAACCAATGAAACCCTACATCAGTTAGAGCGTTACTGGACGGACTATATCAACCGTATTTACCGCTAGCGCGCAGTTTGGTGTGCGATGAGCAGCAGGTGTCGTAAAAAATATGAAGGAATAGGTGCACTTGTAACGTAATACATACGTAAGTAATGAAAGTAAGGAACAACAGGTGATAATGAGGAAGAGAATGATTCGACAAGCAGCTGTCTTTTGTTTTTCCATAATGTGTATGGCCGTGCTGGCTATGTTTTCTGTGCCAAGTGCGGGGCATGCGAAGGATAAATTCGTCACCATCGGTACCGGTGGGGTGACCGGCGTGTATTATCCGGCGGGTGGTGCTATTTGCCGGCTAGTGAATCGTGGTCGCAAGGAACATGGTATCCGCTGCTCCGTCGAATCGACCGGCGGGTCTATCTATAATTTGAATGCCATCAGCCAGCATGAGCTGGATTTGGGTGTCGCACAGTCGGACTGGCATTATAACGCCTATATGGGTACTGGTATCTTTGAACGCTATGGCCCGAATAAGAAACTGCGTTCCCTGTTTTCGTTGCATAGTGAGCCTTTTACCGTGGTAGCACGGGCGGATTCGGGCATTGCCTCCTTTGACGACCTGCTGGGAAAGCGTGTGAATATCGGCAATCCGGGTTCCGGCATGCGCGCGACGATGGAAGAGGTGATGAAGGTCAAAGGCTGGATACGTAAGGATTTTGCATTGATATCGGAGTTAAAGGCGTCCGAGCAGGCACAGGCGCTGTGCGACAATAAAATTGATGCGATGGTGTTTGCCGCAGGGCATCCTAACGGGTCGATCCAGGAAGTGACCACTACTTGCGATACACGCCTGATTCCCGTGACGGGGGGAGCGATTGACAAGCTGATTGCCGATTATCCCTATTATGCCAGAGCGGTCATTCCCGGAGGAATGTATAACGGTAATCCCGATGATGTGATTACCTTCGGTGTAAAAGCGACGTTTGTCACCTCGAGTGATGTGCCGGATGACATGGTCTATCAGGTGGTGCGTGCCATCTTCGAGAATTTCGACAGTTTTAAAACGTTGCATTTCGTCTTTGCCTCGCTCGATAAGCAAAAAATGGTGCGTGACGGACTGACGGCGCCATTGCATGATGGCGCGAAGCGTTATTATAAAGAATCCGGTTTGTTGAGGGCAGCGAATCAAAATGCTGCGCTTGCACAATAGGTTTTTCGCGCTTTTTCTTCCGTTCTGTTAAAAAAACCCGTTGCGTTCGGACTGTCAGCTTGTTAGCTTCACCCTCCTTTAACGGGTGAGCTTTATGACAGACAAAACGCAAAGCAAGACGACCGATATAGACGTTCAGGATCTGATCATCGAGCGCGATACCGGTGCACGGGCACCAAAGGGTATCTCCGGTCAGATTATTCTTTATACGGCACTGTGCTGGTCGCTTTTTCAATTATGGATTTCCTCACCCCTGCCATTTGAATTCGGCGTATTGATTTTCAACGATAGCGAGGCGCGCTCGATTCATCTGGCCTTTGCGATGTTTTTGGCGTTTACAGCCTATCCTACTTTTGTGACTTCGCCGCGTTTATATATTCCTATTCAGGATTGGGCAATGGCGCTTGCCGGTGCGTTTTCGGCGGGTTACTTATTTATTTTTTATCATGAACTGGCGGAACGTCCGGGCTTGCCGACCGAGCTGGATATCGGCGTTGCTGTCACAGGAGTGGTGCTGTTGCTGGAAGCGGCGCGGCGCTCGCTGGGGCTGCCGTTGATGATTGTCGGTATCGTGTTCCTGATTTACACGTTTTTCGGTTCGGCCGACTGGATGCCGGAACTGATCAGCCATAAGGGGCAGTCGTTCAACAAGGTTGCTTCGCATCAGTGGCTGTCGACCGAGGGTGTGTTCGGTATTGCCTTGGGTGTATCGACCAGCTTTGTTTTTCTGTTCGTCCTGTTTGGCTCGTTGCTGGATAAGGCCGGTGCGGGTAACTATTTCATCAAAGTGGCGTTTTCATTGCTCGGGCATTTGCGTGGCGGTCCGGCGAAAGCGGCAGTCTTGGCTTCGGGGCTGACCGGCTTTATTTCCGGTTCCTCCATCGCCAACGTCGTCACTACTGGCACCTTTACCATTCCCCTGATGAAACGTGTCGGCTTTTCAGCGGAAAAAGCCGGTGCGGTAGAAGTCTCCGGCTCGGTGAATGGACAGATCATGCCGCCGGTGATGGGTGCTGCGGCGTTTCTGATGGTGGAATATGTCGGCATCAGCTATCGCGAAGTGATTAAACATGCCCTTATTCCGGCGCTGATTTCCTATATCGCACTGCTGTATATCGTGCACCTCGAAGCGCTGAAGCAGGGGATGACGGCACTTGAGAAAAAAGTGACTTCTACTTTTAAACAAAAGCTGATCAGTTGGGGGATTATCATTTCCAGTCTGCTGATCTTTGTCAGTGCTGTGTATTACGCCATTGATTTTCTGAAAACACAGCTGGGCGGTGCGACGGTCTATATCGTCGGCAGTGCGTTGATTGCCGGTTATGTGCTGCTGATTCGTTTTGCCGCCAAATACCCCGATCTGGAGCCGGACGATCCCGACAGTGACATGGTCACTCTGCCGGAGACAGGACCGACGGTCAAAACCGGTCTGCATTACCTGATTCCGGTGGTAGTACTGGTCTGGAGTTTGATGGTGGAGCGGTTATCGCCCGGCCTGTCCGCCTTTTGGGCGTCGGTGGTGATGATGTTTATTCTGGTGACACAAAAGCCGTTGCTGGGACTGTTCCGCCAGGAAAAAGACATTGTGAGGGATGTAAAATCCGGCCTGGCTGATTTGAAAGACGGGCTGATTACCGGTGCGCGTAACATGATCGGTATCGGTGTGGCGACGGCGGCAGCGGGCATCATTGTCGGCACGGTATCGCTGACGGGGATCGGTCAGATCATGACCGAGATTGTCGAGATTCTGTCCGGCGGATCGCTGTTTCTGGTGCTGGTATTCACAGCGGTGATCAGCCTGATTCTCGGCATGGGACTGCCGACTACGGCGAATTATATCGTGGTCTCCAGCATCATGGTCGGTGTGGTCACGGAACTGGGTATTCAGCACGGTCTGCTGGTGCCGGCGATCGCGATTCACCTGTTCGTCTTTTATTTCGGAATTATGGCTGACGTCACACCGCCGGTCGGGCTGGCCTCTTTTGCCGCAGCGGCGATTTCGAAGGGAGATCCGATCCGAACCGGATTTCAGGCGTTTCTCTATAGCACGCGGACAGCGATTCTGCCGTTTTTCTTTATTTTCAACAACTCGCTTCTGCTGATCGGAGTGAACTCCTTTATGGAAGGAGTCGGCATTTTTGTCATCGCAACCATCGCGATTCTCGCTTTTTCTGCCTCGATGCAGCAATATTTCTTCGACCGGAACCGCTGGTATGAAACGCTGGCACTGTTCCTCGTGGCGCTGACACTTTTTGTTCCCGATTTCTGGATGAACCGTATTTCCCCGCCATTCGTCAAACAGTCGGGATCGGAGATCGAGCGGGTGATTATGGAAATAACGCCGGGTGAAACGTTTGAAATACATGTGCATGGCGAAGATACCATGGGCGATGCAAAGTCAATTTATGTGCGGATTACGGTAAGCGAAGCGGCCACGGCGGCCAAACGGCTGGAAGATGCCGGGCTTATTCTCCGCGAGGAGGAAGGGCGCATCTTCGTGGATGATCTGGTATTTGCCGGTGAGGCGGAAAAAGCCGGTGTTTTCTATGATGATGAGATTCATCATGTCCATCAGCCGGTTCCGCAACCCGATTCGCGCTTGCTCTATATTCCGGCGCTTGCCATACTGGGGCTGATTATGGTGCTGCAACGCAGGCGTATGCGAACGACCAAAGTGATCATTTCAGAAGAGAAGGCGTGAACGATGTATAAGAATATTTTGTTACCCGTAGATTTGAACGAAAACAGCTCATGGCAGCTGACACTCCCGGTGACGCTGGAATATGTCACGGCATTCAAGGCGCAGTTGCATGTATTGACGGTCGTTCCCGAATTCGGGATGAGCATTGTTTCGCAATTTTTTCCGGGCAATGCGGAAGAGCAGATCATCAAATCCGCCACCGAGGCATTGCATAAATTTACCGAAGAGCATATTCCAGCAGAGATCAAGCCGCGCCATGTGATTGCTCAGGGCACGGTCTATGAAGCGATTATCGATACTGCCAGGCGGGTGGATGCGGATCTGATCATCATGGCTGCACACCGTCCGGAGTTGAAGGACTATCTGCTGGGCCCGAATGCGGCGCGTGTCGTGCGCCATTCAGACCGTTCGGTACTGGTCGTCCGTAATGAGAGTTAAGCGGATCATTTCAGCAGTAACCTAGGACTTAATACGTCCGTTCAATACAAAAACTGATGGTTTGTTCTAAAGCGGATTTAATGGGTGAATGCTCGAATGTCTGAAGAGATTTGAACGCACATTCAGCAAAATACTCGGCACGTTCAATGGTATGAGCAATCGTTTTATATTTATACATAATTTCCATCGCCCGAGATAAATCGTCCTCCGTCTGTTCTAATTCACCGATGGTACGATCAAAAAAGGCTTTTTCTTCATCATCAGCCATTTGATAAGCCAGAATAACCGGCAAGGTCACTTTGCCTTCTCGGAAATCATCCCCGACGGTTTTCCCAAGCGCATCCTGTTCGGCGATGTAATCCAGCGCATCATCGGTGAGCTGAAAGGTGATACCGAGATTAAGACCGAATTCCCTTAATGCCTGTTGATGCTGTGATTGTTCGGAGACGACAGCACCAAGTTCTGTGGCTGCGGCAAATAGTGAGGCGGTTTTAGCGGTAATCACGTCGATATAGTCTTTTTCAGCTGCATCGGGACAGTTGCTGATCATCAATTGCTTGACCTCGCCTTCGGAAATCACGGCCGAGGTGTTGGACAATATCGTCAATACTTCCAGCGATCCGTCGGCGACCATCAACTGAAAGGCGCGGCTTAACAGAAAATCACCGACCAGCACGCTGGTTTTATTGCCCCAGAGATCATTAGCGGTGGCGAGACCACGCCGTAATTTGCTTTCATCGACGACATCATCATGTAGCAAAGTGGCAGTATGAATCAACTCAACGCAGGCGGCGAGGTTGATGTGGCGATCGCCTTCATAGCCGCAAAGCGATGCGCAGGCGATGGTCAGGGCAGGGCGCAGGCGCTTGCCTCCGGATGCGATGATGTGCGTGGCAACTTCATGAATAAGCGGAACATTCTTGCTTTGGACATGCTGTAAAATGGTATGGTTGACGCGTGTGATATCGGCGTTCACTAGTGATAACAATCCATCGAGGCTGGGAGCCTCAGCGATTCTGCGTTGTGGATTGGCTGTGCTCATAACGCCCTGTTTCTATAGGGTTTCAGTGTGTTAGTAAACAGGAATAACGCATCTCAGGCCAGAATAGAACGGTCATCACCTGAGGCATTGAATTCTGCCGTTTCCAGTGGATGAATGAGATGAGCTGCCGATTCACTGAAGGCAATACTGCCGACAAAACCGGTCTGTTCACTGGCTACGTTGAAAATATCGCGAATATCGTTCTGGATATCTTCACCAATCGTGTTTGCTGTGCGCATGACCATATCGAAGCGAAGCTTGTTATTGTGTGTTCTGATCAATCCATCCAACTGGACATCACCAAATTCGGAAAAAGACGCCTCGATGATAAAACGCTCTCCGGTATGTTCCTGCTGCTGGTCGGTAGGTTGTTCACGGCGCAGGAAGAGCCGGATTTGATGTAGCTCTTCATCATGCAGCAGCGGAAACAGAAAGGACTGCCAGTGATGTTCCGAAGGAGCGGTGGCAAGGCGACTGATCCCTCCGAATTCCGTGCTTAGTCTGTCCGGCAGGGTGGAGGCTGTCTTTTCCAGAGAATCCATGATGCTGTTTCCCAGCCAGCGGCGAATATTACCCGAGGACAGAGCAGAAAGATAAAACAGCACACTGTTGACCATCGAAGAAGAGGTATTGGGAATAATGCGCGCAATGGCGGTTTGTCCGACGGGAACCTGTTCGGCGCGCGCCATGTGCTGTAGTGCATCTTCCAGGCTATGCCAGCGGTGCGACAATTCGCTGAATAATGTCATCAGATTGGAAGGAGTGGATGATGCGGCCGGTTGTGCAGTCTGGGCGGTTGCTGTTGTCATTATGTGTTCAATAGCGCTTGGCATCTGAGTAGTTATAGCGGGCGGAGTCGGTGTTGAGGCTATGCTGATAGGTGGTGGAGAGTTCGTAGCAGCAGGAGGTGCAGGAGTAGTGGATGCAGGAACAGGCAGAACGACCGGCTGGCTACCAATAGAGTTAACCGCCAGAGTAATGCTGGTGCCTATCGGCAGAGGAATAGAAGCGTTATGATGAAGCTGTAATGTCCCCAGAGGTGTTTGAAGTAGGTTCCGCGCTTGTGCATCATGGTTGATAACTGTGGCGTTCAATAACAGTTTGCCCTGTTCGGTAATAGTGTGGCTGGAGGGTGGCTGAGCGAGGGTGCTGGCATTGGGCAGCGTAATAGTCTGTATTTGTGCATTCACCTGATGATGGCCTTTCAGCAAAGGAAGCAGCGTTTTTATATTCGCGGCTATTTCACTCTCTCTGACCGGTGTCAGAAAGGTCAGTTGTGCTGATGCATTGATCAGGGCATCGAGAGAAAGATGAGCGGAAGCGCCAGAAGTGGCTGCCGCAGCAACTGATGGCGGCAAAGTGCCGGGTTGCGTCTGAGCCGTGGCTGAGGTCAGTGCAGCAAGTGAAGCGGAGAGTTTGGTATTGCCCTGCAAGGAGATGGGCGATTGCTGGGGTGATCGCACTTCCACCGTATCCTGCTTGATGGGCTGTCTGGCAAGCAGTTGCTGTTGTATTTCCTCGGGTGTTTTCCCATCTACGGTAAGAATGCGCGCAGTTGAACCCGATGGATGCTGTTCGATGCGAATCACGATATCGCTGCCGGTTTTTAAAAAAAACTCGCTTTTGATTTGAAAATCACCCTGACTGGTGCGCAAGATAGGGTTTCCCTTAGCATCGCGGCTGAGAACAAATCCCTGCAGGATCGTACCGGCCGGCAGCTGTGGCAACGCATGCGGTTGCGGTGTATTGCGCGCGACCGGAGCTTCGGCGTGTAATGGTTGAATATGGACATGAGCGAATTGAAGGCGTAAAGGAGTATCGTTCATAACCTACTACCTTTAGCGCTCATTCGTCTTTTGTCATCAGCTTGATGGAAATCGTTGCAACGTCTGATGCCGCTGTTGTTTGCGGAGAAAATTCGATCAAGGATTGCTGTGCGCGGATCGCATCGCGAATTTTATTATCTTTACGGATAATCCCGGCGCAGGGCGGTGAGATTTTCAAAAAGTTGTTACAGGCGCGATGCAGGGCCTGATAGGTCTTCTCGCCCTCTTTCTGCGACGGAGCGGAATTGACCACAATCTGTACTTCCGGCATGTTTTCCTGCGTCACGCAGAGTTTGATGAATGCATAGGCATCGGTCATGGAGGTTGGCTCATCATTGACTACCACCAGACAGGTAGAGGCCAGCGATGCCAGATATTGTACGCTGAGATCAATGCCGGCGCCCAGATCGATCACGACGAAATCATAGTTATTGGCATAGGCCAGCAATTCATCTCCCACCGCTTGCAGGCGATGCATAGGCAATGCGGCAAGGCTGGTTGAGCCGGAACGGCCGGCGAGAATATCGAAATTGCCGGGCGGGTAGTGGGTAATGGCATCCTGTATGGTGGCCTGACCGCTGAAAACCCGCGCCAGATCACATTTGGGAGTTAATCCAAGTTGAACATCGACATTTGCCAGCCCGATATCACCGTCAAACAGTAAGGTTCGGCGTCCGGAACGAGCCAGCAGATGGCTGAGTGCGACCGCAAACCAGGTTTTACCAACACCGCCTTTGCCAGAGGCAATTGCAATCACATGACAATCGCCCGGATCGGGCTTTGCAGTAGGAGACAGTGGTTGATGATTTTCCGCAGAAGCCGTCATGTCATTCCTCATTCGCTTGTTGCGACACGTTCGCGTTTATATCGAAGCATCAATTGTGCCAGATGTTCCGATGTCAGGGGATAAAGCCCGCCCATCACTTTGGCGGAATCGGTAATCTGACAGAACATGTAGTCTCCAGCGGTAGCGGCGGCGAGAATACCTCCCATGCGGCGCGCGCAATCCACCCGTGTGACCATCATCCGCGTAATATCCAAAAAAGAGAATACGCTGGCCAGTTCTTCCGCTTCGCCGGACGCGGTGCCGCAGGTGCAGACCAGAATCGGCTCAATGTCATGCAGACTGGCATATTCTCCCAGTTCCTTGAGTTCCTGAAACTCATAGGGGTTGCAGCCAGCGCTGTCGATTAATACGCGGTCATGATCGCGGATCATATACCGAAGATCGGCACGAGATTCGGCCACCAGCAGATCAATGCCTAGAATATCGGTCAGGGTGGAAAGCTGATCCGCCCCTCCGGCGCGTTGAGTATCCGTGGTAATCACTGCAACGGGAAGATTAGAGGTGACAAGGCTGGCTGCCATTTTAGCAACGGCAATAGTTTTGCCGACACCGGGCATGCCAATGAACATATAGTTAAAGTGGTCATCTTCCAGGTCCAGCGGTTCGAAACGAAACTGAATTTGTAATAGTTCCGATAAAAACTGCTCAATACTGTGAATATCATCGCTATAGGGTTGTCGCATGGTGGATGCCGTATCCAGCATGCGTTTTATGATACGCTGGGGAACACCATGATAGCTCAGGATTTCGCGTAAATGCGAGATCATCGCGCTGTCATCCATTATCACCGATGCTGCAGACAACGCAGCATGATCATGCACCTGTCCTTCATAGTCGTCATTGGCGGCTTCTCTGATAAACACCTGTTCCTGAAGCGCCTGTTCGTCATCCCAGGAGAGACTGGCATCCTGATCCAATGCAAAAGTAACCACAATGCCGTTGCCGCCAGGCGCTTTATCACTGGAAAGAATCACCGCTTCTTCTCCCATCTCATCCCGCGCAATCTGCAGCGCGTCCTGCATGTCTTTGGCAGTAAAGGTTCTCATTTTCATATTTCAGGCCCCTTCCTTAAAGTTGGCCGAGCGTTTTAATTTTTGAACGGTAATAGATTTCATTCTGCGACATCACCATGGTAGCCGAACGAAAACGTTCAACAATAGAGCGTACATAGGGGCGTACCACCGGGCTGGTCAGCAGCACCGGCATTTCCCCCTGCATATTCAGCTGGTCAAATTTGTTACGTACTGCCGTGATGAAATCCTGTATTTTAGTTGGTGCCATGGCGAGCGCTTTTTCTTCGCCTTCGCCATGCAGCGATTCAACGAAGGTTTGCTCCCAGTTTGGCGAGAGTGCGACAATCGGAATATAACCCTCTTCATTGGTAACGGACGAACTGATTTGGCGGGCAAGGCGTGTACGCACATGTTCGGTGATAATCATTACGTTCTGTGTCACACGCGATGATTCGGCAACGGCCTCGACGATCGTACTCAAATCACGGATGGAAATGCCTTCCGCCAGCAGGCTTTGCAGAACGCGCTGCACACCATTGACGCTGATCTGTGACGGAATGGTTTCGGCGACAAGTTTCTGTTCCTCCTTGCCCAGCTCATCCAGCAGCTTTTGTGTTTCGGCATAAGTCAGCAGTTCCGACATATTTTCTTTCATCACCTCGGTCAGATGTGTGGTGATGACGGTGGGCGGATCCACGACCGTATAGTTTTTGAAAAGTGCTTCTTCACGATGATTTTCATTGACCCACATGGCCGGCAGACCAAAGGTTGGTTCCGTCGTTTCCTCTCCTGGCAGTTGAATGGGGCTGCCGCCCGGGTCCATCACCAGCAGCATATCGGGACGCAGATCCCCGCGTGCCGCTTCGATTTCCTTGACTTTTACCACATAATCATTGGCAGGTAGTTGCATATTGTCCTGAATACGCACCGGTGGCATGATGAAGCCCATTTCACGCGCCACCTGTTTACGCAGGGCTTTGATCTGTTCGGTCAGACGGTGGCCCTTCTGGTAGTTTATCAGTGACAGCAGCCCATAGCCCAACTCCAAACGTAATGCGTCGATCTGCAAGGAATCAAGCACCTGATCCTCAGCCGGTTTGGCAACGTCTTCCGCGCCTTCAGGTGCGGGCAAGGCGCCTGCGGCAGCAGTGCGCATCATCTGGCCGGGAATTCGTTGTGATTCAGGCGGATGTGCCTTGTTGTGCTTGTAAATCGCCCAGCAGATATAGCCCATCACTGTGGCGAGGATCATGAAAGGCATCGTCGGAATACCGGGCATGAAAGCGATCATCACCAGCAGGAAACTGGTCACGCCGAGCGGTGCGGCAAAGGCACTGAGCTGGCCCAGTACCGCCTTGTCGGCTGAGCCGGTTTCACCGGCCTTGGTGACCAGCAGACCGGCGGCGGTAGAAACGATCAATGCCGGAATTTGTGATACCAGGCCGTCACCGATGGTCAGGGTGGTATAGGTATGTGCGGCTTCGCTGAAGGTTAAATCATTCATGCCGATACCGATAACCATGCCGGCGATGAAGTTGATGAAGGTAATCAGCAGGCCGGCGATGGCGTCTCCGCGCACGAATTTACTGGCACCGTCCATCGAGCCGAAAAAGGAATTCTCATCTTCCAGTTCCTTACGGCGCAGGCGTGCTTCGGTTTCGTCAATCAATCCAGAAGATAAATCTGCATCGATCGCCATTTGCTTACCTGGCATGGCATCCAGGCTGAAACGGGCGGAGACTTCGGCAATCCGTCCGGAACCTTTGGTGATAACGATGAAGTTGATGATGGTCAGAATTCCGAAGATGATTGCTCCGATAAGTACCGAGCCTTCCATGACGAAGCCGCCAAATGCCTCGATGACCTTACCGGCGGCATCGGAGCCTTCATGGCCATGACCAAGAATCAGGCGTGTGGAAGCGATATTGAGCGCCAGACGCAGCATGGTAGCAATCAGCAGAATTGTCGGAAAAGAACTGAGTGCGAGCGGACGTTCGATAAACAGCACTGTCATCAGAATCAGCACGGAAAAAGTAATGGAAATACCGAGCAGAAAATCCAGCAATGCGGGTGGAACGGGTAACAGCAGGACGACCAGAATACCAACGATGCCGAGCGCGAACATGATGTCGCGCCGCGCCGTTACTATACCGGCACCCGCACGCAGCCCGTCTATTGAAAGTGCGGCAGGAGTCTCTGAACGTGCTTCGGCCATTGCGCCTACCTATCCTTGCTGTCCGGAATCAAGCTCCGAATATTGCTTCAGTTTGTTGCGCAAAGTACGAATGGAAATGCCGAGAATATTGGCGGCATGCGTCCGGTTGCCCAGGCAATGATCCAGCGTATCGAGAATCAGCTCTTTTTCGACACTGGCGACAGTACGGCCAATGAAAGCGCTGGGCGGTTTGTTGGTATGCGACATAGCTGGGCGCGGTGTTGCCGGCTCTTCGGGGACTTCCTCTTTAGCCGGTTCAGTTGGTTGTTGATTCGGCAGCAGGATCGCTGCTGCATCGATCTGATTGCCTTGTGCCATCAGGACGGAACGATGAATCACATTTTCCAGTTCGCGCACATTGCCGGGCCAGTCATACTGCATCAGTTTATCAAGCGCTTCTTTCGTCAGTTTGCGTGGCGGCATGCCGTTTGCCTTGGAATATTTGGCAATAAAATACTCTGCCAGTGGCGGAATATCGCCCGTCCGGTCAGCCAGTTTCGGAATCATCACATTGATGACGTTCAGGCGAAAATACAGATCCTCGCGGAAGTTGCCGCGTTTGACCTCGGCTTCCAGATCACGATTGGAGGTGGCCAGAATACGAATATTCACCTTCACCGGTTTGTTGCTACCGATACGCGTGATTTCCCGTTCCTGGATGGCGCGCAGCAATTTTGCCTGCAGGCCGATATCCATTTCGCTGATCTCATCCAGCAGCAGCGTGCCGTTATTGGCTTCTTCAAACCGCCCGATACGGCGGGAGACAGCACCGGTAAACGAACCTTTTTCGTGGCCGAACAGTTCCGATTCCAGCAGGTTTTCCGGTATGGCAGCACAATTGACGGAAATAAACGGCTTGGTCGCACGGTTGCTTTGTTTATGGATATAGCGCGCGATGACTTCCTTTCCCGTCCCGGATTCGCCGGTAATTAATACACTGGCATCCGCTCCGGCGATTTGATCAACCATGCTCAACACACCCGTCATGGCATCCGACCCGTGAATGACGCTGTGAGTTTCTTCACTGATAGCTTCGAACACGGCGGCGATCAGTTCTTCATCAGGTGGCAGGGGGATGTATTCTTTGGCGCCGGATTTAATGGCCTTAACTGCGGCCTGTGTGTTGGATTGCACACCGCAGGCCACCACCGGCACGGAAATACGTGAGCTGTGTAACATGGAGACAAGCTGAGCGATATCCAGACTGACATCGGCCATGATCAGATCAGCACCCTGGCCGTCGCACAGCATTTCCAATGCGCCATCAATGTCAGATACCTGCGAGACCTTGGCGCCGCGGTCGCGTGCGATTCTGCTGGCCGCACCAATCTGTCCGTCTAAATCTCCGATGATAAGCAATCGCATAACGTCTCCAATGTGCTAACGGTGTCTACTTATCGGCTTTGATAATCTCCGTCATCGTCACACCGATCCGGTCTTCCACCACGACGACTTCGCCGCGAGCAACCAGGCGGTTGTTGACATAAATATCAATGGGCTCACCTACCTTGCGGTCCAGCTCGATCACGGCACCACGGCCGAGTTTGAGCAGCTGATTGACCTGCATGGAGGATTTTCCAAGCACCACAGAGATGTTGACGGGAATGTCACTGACGGCATCCAGCGTGATGTTGCCTTCATTAACATCTCCGAGGCTGACGGCTTCTGCACTTTCATTCATAAGGCTCTCCTTTACTATATCTAACTGGCGGCTGAATCCGGAATATCCGCTTCAGGCACCTTATCACTTTCCATGGTGGTTGGTATCTCGCTATTCTCTTTTTCTGTGGATAGCGCTGTCTCGTCCGCATCGGCGGCAGAACTCTCTTCGGCAGGGGACAGTATGTCCGCTTCTTCAGAGGGTGTTTCTTCGTCCATCTTATCCGCGTCCGGCGCTTCAAAATAATGGTGCAGGGCGTCGGCAAAATCGATCGCCTGTAATTTCTCTTCAATTTGTTTCCACAGTACTTCCAGTGAATAATCTGCCGAGCCATGTTTCCATTCCAGGCGCGCATTGGGGATATCCAATGATTCATCGGCTTCGATAGTAAATGTGCCATCCATACCCTGTGCATTCAGGAATTCCCGGACACGACCGTCCAAATCGTCACGCAGGTCCGGATGTACGGTTAAAGTGGCCTTTGGCTGGTGCATGATAATTCCCAGACATTCTTCCACCAGCTGTTCGACTGGTTTTGTCGGCGCAGTTTGAATGATATCACCCGCCATTTTACGCACAATGGACAAGACAATCCGGCTTATCTGCCGGCTTTGTTCCTCAACATAGGTGCGATGCTGAGCATAAAGTGTGTCAATTTGCTGCGTCATTTGCCCGAGCAGAATTTCGATACAGGCCTGACGTTTGGCCGACTCAGTCTTGGCTTCTTCCAGGCCGGCTTTTTTTCCTTCGATAAATCCTTGCGCATGCACCTGTTGTTTGGCGGCCTCTAGTTCATCCTGAGAGAAAACCGGTGGAGGTGGTGCCTCTTCCGGCTCGCTTTCGACCGTTTCGTCCACTGTCTCATCACTTGGTGGCAAGGGATGACGGAAATCATCCAGGCTGTAAAAATCAAATCGTTGTATGCGCATTGTCTGTTTGCCGTTTCACCATATCGTTTAATATACCAGTTGATCTTCACCGCTTGCATCGGCGATGATAAGTTCTCCCTTTGCTGCCATGTCTTTGGCGATATTCACAATATACATCTGCGATTCATCGACATCTTTCAGCCGTACCGGACCCATGGCTTCCATATCCTCCTTGAGGATTTTGGATGCACGCTCAGACATGTTTGAGAAAAACAGATCTTTGATCGCATCCGATGCGCCTTTGAGCGCAATGCCCAGCTTGTCTTTGTCGATGCCGCGCAGCAGAGACTGAATACCCGAAGGATCGATTTTGACGAGATCCTCGAACGTAAACATAAGATTACGAATGCGCTCGGCCGATTCAGTATCGCGTTCTTCGAGTTGCCCCATGAATTTGGTTTCATTTTCACGGTTGAAGTTGTTGAAGATTTCCGCCATCAGTTCGTGACTGTCGCGGCGTTGAGTCTTGGCGAGGTTACTCATAAATTCAACACGCAGGGTTTTTTCCACCCCGTCCATCACTTCTTTTTTCACCGCTTCCATCGATAGCATTCGCATAATGACTTCCATTGACAGCTCTTCCGGCAGGACAGACAGCACACGCGCCGCATGATCTGCGCGAATCTTGGACAGTACCAGTGAGATTGTCTGCGGATATTCATTCTTCAGATAGGCAGCGAGAATCTCTTCGTTGACATTGCCAAGCTTATCCCATGTCGTACGCCCGGCCGGTCCACGGATATCTTCCATGATGGAATCGACACGTTCTTTGCCCAATGCTTTCATAAGCAGGCGTTCGGTGCTGTCATAGGTACCGACGACGACGCCAGCAGCAGACATCTGTTCAACAAATTCTAAAAACAGACGCTCGACCGTTTCTGAACTGACCTGGCCAAGATTAGCCATGGTGTTGGAGATTTCCTTGATTTCCTCATCATCCATCATGTTGAAGATTTTGGATGCATGCTCTTCATCCACCGACATTAACAGAATTGCAGACTTCTGAATGCCGGTCAGCTTGCGGTAGTCTTCTTTTTTAGCCGGAGGAGGGGGCATAATGTGATTCCTAATTCACGTCTCCGAAACTCCACTGACGGACAATCGTCAGGGTTTCTTCCGGATGTTTTTCAATCAGATCGTTAATCTTCTTAAAGGTAGAAGATTTGATCTTACCCTGTACGCGATCAATATTGATCATATCTTCTTCCTCTTCGCCTTCACTCAGATCGGCCAGCCGCGCAGAAATGGACGGCCCGCCAAGTGCGGCTGCTTCCAGTTCTTCTTCCTGCTGCGCCAGTTCGGCTGTTTCGATTGCGCGGTTCACCAGCGGACGGATCACCAGCAGAATGGCAAGAATTGCTACTCCGCCCAGCACCAGCGTCTGGATAATGCCGTTCAGATCATCTCTTAACCAGTCGAACGGGCCTTCTTCAAACAATGGATCGGCACCGGCAACAAAACGCATATTCACCACGCGCACCTCGTCGCCGCGATCGACATCAAACCCGATGGCGGAGCGCACCAGATCCTCAATCTGCTCCAACTCTTCCTCAGAACGAGGTTCATAGACCTGCTCGCCTTCGGGTGTAGTGGTATAGGTGCCGTCAACCAGCACCGCGACGGACAGGCGGCGAACATTCCCCGTTTCTTTAATATGATTAATAACCTCCTTGGAGATTTCGAAGTTCGTAGTTTCTTCCGAACGCTGAATCTGTGTGGAGGCAAGCACGCCCGCATTTTCCGGATCATTGTCCGGCAATTGGTTGGCGACACTTACATTATCATCCACCGTCTTTTCATTGGATACTTCATTCTCTTCAATCCCCTGAATGGAACGGGCCACTTGTCCTTCTGGATCATACAGTTCCTGATTTTTGACGATACGGTCGAAGTCAATCTCCGCCGTGACTTCCGCTTTCACCTTGCCTGCACCCAGGGTTTGTTCGAGCAGGCGTTCGACGGTATCGCGCAGGCGGTTTTCATAATTGATGCGGAACTCTTCCGCTTCTGCGGCAAAGACATGCGGGTCACCTTCCTCATCGACGCCTTTGGCAAGCAGACGACCACGGCTGTCAACAATGGTAATGCGCTGCATTTTCAACCCAGGAACCGCGGTGGCCACCAGATGACGGATTGCAGTGACTTCTTGCTTGTTCAGCTGGTTGCCACCTTTCAGTTTAAGCGCGACAGATGCTGTCGGCTCTTTACGATCACGCGTGAATAGCTCACGTTGCGGAATCACCAGATGTACCCGCGCTTGATCGACTTTCTGAAAAGATGCGATGGTACGCGACAACTCGCCTTCCAGCGCGCGCAGTTTATTTACATTCAACACAAAGTTAGACGTTCCGAGCGCTTCAGATGAATCGAAGATTTCATAGCCAACCATCGAACCGCTGGAAGGCAGCCCCTGTTCCGCCATGATCATGCGCAGGCGCAGCACTTCGTCGGAAGGCACTAGAATCTGCGTTCCGCCGGCACGCAATTCGTAGCGGACACCACGTTGTTCCAGTTCATTGACAATCAACGCGCCGTCGTCAATCGACAGATTCGTATAAAGCGGGGAAAGGGCGGGCGCTGAAATACGCAGGGAAATAAAGATAAAAAAGCCGATGAGGACTACCGCAGTGCCGATCATAGCAGCAAGTTTGATCTGACTGAGTTCTCTAAGCGATTGAACCATTGCAAACATAGACACATCTCCACGTTTTCTGAGCGTAAACCGAGAGCTTTTCTGATGTGTTGGGCAATTATTGCCTAGTCAATACATAAAAGCAGATTATGTAAGGCTAATCAAGCCTTTTATGCATTTCCCGCGACGCAAAAGGGTAAGTAATAGAAATTGTGGATAAAATCTTTTATTTAAGTTTTATCGGTTGATTACAGAACTCATCAACAAGTTCCCGGAAACACTTAATTTTTTCTTAAGATTGGTTAAATAGTGACGAGTAGGGAGAAAATTTCCTAGTACTGAATCATTTTAAGACAGAAAGTGTTCTTCGTACAAATCTGTCAATGCGATGGCGGTAAGTGGCACCGTGATAAACAAGGGAAGAAAGATCGCTGTGGCGCAGATCAAATTGATGAAAACGAGCCCTACCAATACGCCTAAATTGTCCAGCCCGATAGCTCGTACCCAATAAGTGCTTTGTTCAAGCGCTTTCTTATAGGATAGTTCCGGACGATCATAAATCACCAGCGGAACGAAGATAAGAACAGTGAAAATCACCAGTCCCGGGATGACGAACAGGTAAAAAACGCTGGATACATACCCTCCGATAATAATCGGCAGGCCGATGGGGATACCGCATCCGATAACAGATGCGATCAGCAACGGTTTAGATGTTTTTTTGAGAACCCCTTTCCAGTAATTGACGGATATTTCCTGGGACCGAACTCGCTGCAAGGTGAAGATCATAAACAAATAAAACAGATATGCGCTTAATATGCAGCTGAGGAAGGTTGTCATAAACGTAGGAAAAATAGTATCCAAAAGCAGGGTGGCTAATAATGTTACCAACATCACTCCACCCGTCAGAAAACCCAGAATTTGATTTTCCACAAAGAACAGCCATGCATCGCGCAACATAGAGGTCAGGCTCAGCTTGTCGATAATGCGCTCTATCTCGGGCTTGGGTGTTTTTGGTCTCTTTTCTGCTTTTTTTTGTTTTTGCGGTTTATCCGCTTTGCTTGTTTCCGGTTCCTGAGAGTCATCAAAATAAACGGTGAGTTCAGGAATTTGAATGGCTGGCCTGGCTTCTTCCGCATCGCCTGCGAAGATCATGTCTTGGGGTGCCAGTTTACCGTTATTGATTTTACGCATCATCAACATCAGGTCATACGGCCCCTCCTTCCCATTAGCGGACTGAATATAAAATTCGTTTTCAGACATGAGTTATGCTGGCGTTAACACATCATTTTTAGTGTTATGTGACGCGGTTTCACGGGTAATGATCTCGGCCAGATCACTTAAATATACCGAACCGGACACCGTTCGTTGAATGAAGACATTGCGGCGGTCCGTATCGTCTTTTTTACGTTTGATCAGGTCCATCATAGACAGGGAGTCAACCGCCCGGCATATGGCGGGTTTGGATACATTAAGCTTTTCCGACAGGTTGCGGATCGTATGCGGTGGCGGCGTCGTATATACACAAAGCATCACGGCCATCTGGCGGGTGGACAGATCATAAGGCAATTCTCTCAAAGAATGCACCGTGATGTCATGCCACAATGATAAAATATTCAATGTATTCAGGTTGCTATCCATTATTATCTCTTCATGTTAATGAACAATTCCTTATTCATAGCGGATTTTTCTGGCAATTACCAGTGTTTCGTAACCGAAACCAATTTCTCGAAATGAGAATCAAATTGGGACATGCCATATAAGAGAAAAGATTAACCAATTAGAATACATAGATTTTGTTTCTGGCATCCTGCTTGCACAGTTCTTTATTGTATAAGGATGGAGGATATCATGCATTTAATTATTATCGAAAAGGACGACATGCTGCGGGACAATCTGACTCAGCTATGGAAAGAAGAATGTGATCTTCATACGAGTGATGCACTGAAGGCTGAGCATTTGCGGATGATGCGGGAACTGGATACGGCGTTGTTATGGAACGTCGAAGGGCTTTGCTATTCGGATGTGATGGATATGTTACAGTTTGTCCGCAATATGGACAAAAAAGCTGTTTATCCTATTGTGATTCATGCGGCATATCTTCCCGAAGAGATTGTGAGCGCATTGCTGGCAATGGAGGTTCAGCTTCTGGTCGGGCCGTATGATACGGAACTATTGATGCAGAAAATTACTCAGGCGCGTGTCGAGTATATTTTAAAACAGCATTTTTCCGACCGGGTAATATAGTGCTTATTTGATTGAGACCATATAGGCGAAGCTGGAAAGAGAGCGGATATCTTTCTGTATCAGCCAGCGGGAATAATCATCGCAGATGTCGCGGATGACCGGGAATTTCTTATAATAGGCATGGCCCCAGAAGCTGATAATCTGCGCATCGGAATAGCCTATGGCCAGTATCTTTTGACGTACAGCCTCTGAACTGAAGCACCAGTCGTAATGCGCAGGAAATTTGGGTACTTCGTCTTCATTGCGGTCTGGGAAGACGGTGTGCAGTATTTTACGTGACAGAGTTTCCGGCAACAACTTGTTGATAACGAAGGGAAAGGCATACAGGGTAGGGCAGAATTGCAGAACCACCCCGCCGGGCTTCAGAATGGAATGAATCGTCGTATAGGCCGCCCGGGTATCTTTCAGATGCTCCTGTACCATGCAGGAAAAGACCAGATCGTAGCGATGATGATACTCGGCAGGTGCAGGAGTTCCGATGTCGAAACAGGCTTTTTCCACCCAGTCCGGTGCGCGGTCCAACTCCGATTGGCTGATATCATTGGAGGTATAAGATAATCTTGCTGCTTCTTCCTGCTTTAGCAGTGGAAAACGTCCGCCACCGACTTCGAGTACGGCCTTGGCATCTATTGCTTTGATAAGCCTTAGAATTGTTGGGTGATATTGATCCCATGCGGTGCGGAACCAGCGATCCGGCAGACCGGAGGTTATGGTCGGGAAAATGTCGGGCGTGTTGTTCATAAGCACAACTTAATACATAGAGTTGGGTAAATGCAGCCTTTATTTTGCATGGCGGACAGGTGGCCGCTGTGTCCTGCGTAGCTTTAGCGAAGCAGAAAGTGGTCGAAGGCGCACCCACCCGCCCGAAGTGTGCTTCGCACGCATGGGCTGATATAATATGGGCGTGCACTTTACTTCGCCCCTCGAACGTGATAATCCGCACCTTTTGAAAGGACAGGTGGCCGAGTGGTCGAAGGCGCACGC
>JANQJY010000020.1 GCA_028281385.1 Rickettsiales bacterium
CCATGTTTCGCAGATTCTCGGGTCAGGCCCGAGAATGACATCGCTTTTTTGACGAGGACGATACTTAATTCGACTAAAGAAAAACCACGCATGATCAATACTCCCCTCATTATGGTGATCGGGGAGTTCGAAATACCCTAAGTCGAAGGTACGCATTAGCCTTTAGCCGAAAAGCCTGAACATACGCTAATGCCTCCCCGACCATAGAAGATCGAGGAGTATGTTGACGGCCATACTAACCGCGACTTAGAGAGGTTTCGACGCCCCTGAATGCTAATGCATTTCAGTTTTCAATGTAACATGCCATAGAGTATATCACAATATATTTAGCCACCTCACTACCAACCAATTACGGTATACGTATCATTCGCCAACAATGAAAAATACGTTTTTGACAGATTATTTGCCGCAAACGAAATGAGTGGAGTGAAAGTGTGTGTTTCATCAGTACATTACTCCAGTCCAAACAGCAAAGGGCATCTTGCACCGATCTGGGCAAAATCATAAACGGCAACTGTTCGATTATCAAAGTCTATACAATTTGGATTTTCTATGGATTTCATCCCTCTGAACAACCATAGGAACGAGGCTAGCCAAAGTGCCATCATTCCCCTAATATATGGTGTTATGGACCAGTATCGTGACTATCTTGATTGGATCGACAGCCAGGCCCAGCATATGGCGCAGCTAACCTATGACTGGTCGCTGATCAATTCCGGCAGCTATCATCTGGAAGGGCTGGCCGAGATGCATCGCGTTTTGTCCGACAATTTCCTGTGGCTGGACGGTGAGATGGAAAGCATTGACTTACAGCCCTTTACCGCCATATCCGATCAGGGAGAGGCGATCGGTATCCCTGTCGGGCAGGCATTGCGCATCCGCAAGCGGCCGGAAGCGCCGCTCCGCATCTTCCTCGGCGGACATATGGATACCGTCTTCGGTAAAGGCCACCCCTTTCAAACCACTGAGTTTCTTGACGAGAATACTATGAACGGCCCCGGCGTCGCCGATCTCAAAGGCGGACTGGTGGTAATGCTCAAGGCGCTCGAAGCGCTGGAGCGCAGCCCCTGGGCTGAGCAGATAGGCTGGGAGATTGTTATCAACCCGGATGAGGAGATCGGCTCGCGCAGTTCGGATGTTCTGTTCAAAGAGGCCGCGGAACGTAACCATCTCGGCCTGATTTACGAACCGGCGCTCGAAGACGGCACGCTCGCCGGCGCACGCAAGGGCAGCGGCGAATTCATCTTTGTCGTGCGTGGCCGGGCCGCCCATGCCGGACGCGAATTCGACAAAGGTCGCAATGCGATTGTCGCCGCCTCCGAACTGGCCGGGCAGCTTGATGCGCTCAACGGCCAGCGCGACGGTGTCACGCTCAATATTGGCCGCATCGACGGTGGCGGCGCGCTCAATGTCGTGCCTGATCTGGCGATTCTACGCATGAATGTACGCTTCGTCGCGGTAGAGGATCGTGCCTGGGTGGAGAATGCAGTAGACAATATAGTCAATAATATCAATAAGCTAGATGGAATCACCTGCACACCGACCATCACCTTCACCCGCATGCCTAAACCTATGAGTGAAAAGAACTCAGAGTTATTCAGCCTCGTGAAAGCGTCAGGCGACCCGCTTGGCCTCACGATTGGCTGGCGCGATACCGGCGGCTGTTGCGACGGCAATAATCTGTGGCATCACGGCCTGCCCAATGTCGACACGCTCGGCGTGCGCGGCGGCAAGATTCACTCACCGGAGGA
This sequence comes from Rickettsiales bacterium, assembly GCA_028281385.1. Classification (GTDB taxonomy): domain Bacteria; phylum Pseudomonadota; class Alphaproteobacteria; order Rickettsiales; family UBA3002; genus JANQJY01. The sequence goes on from JANQJY010000020.1 coordinate 1,752, forward strand.
ATATATGAAGCTGGACTCGCTCGCCGAACGCGCTAAACTCTCGGCATTGCTCCTGATGCGTCTCGCATCGGATGAAGTTACTCTATCATAAGTAGTTTTTATGCTGATCAGGCCAGTAAAAAAAGACGATCTGGATATCGTGCTTACCTTGGCAGAAGCCGCAGGGTTCGGCATGACCTCGCTACCAGCAGACCACGAGGTGCTCGCCGAGAAACTCGATAAGGCCATTGCCAGCTTTGAAGGCAAACAAGCCGGGCAGGAAACCTTTTTCTTCGTGATGGAGGATATTACCGGCGGCGAAATCGTCGGTACCACCGGTATCAAGGCGCATGTCGGGCTGAACCAACCCTTTTATTCCTACAAGCTCACCACCATTTCGCAGCAATGCAAGGAGTTGGACCATTTCTCAACCCACCGAATGTTGCAAGTCACCAATGACCTGACCGGCTGCAGCGAAATCGGCTCGCTGTTCCTGCTGCCGCACTATCGCCGCGACCGGCTCGGCCGCCTGTTGTCGCTGTGTCGCTTTTTGTTCATCGCCGCGCATGACGCGCTGTTTGCCGATAAGATCATCGCCGAAATGCGCGGTGTCAGCGACATGCAGGGCCGCTCGCCCTTTTATGACTCCATCGCCCATCCCTTCTTCGATATGGAATTCCGCGAGGCGGATTATCTCAACGCCACCCAGGGTAATCAGTTCATCGCCGATCTTATGCCGAAATACCCGATCTATGTCGAACTGCTGCCCAAAGCAGCGCAGGATGTCATCTCCCAGCCGCACCCTAATTCGGTGCCGGCCCGCGCCATGCTTGAGCGCGAGGGATTCCGCTGGAATGGCTATGTCGATATTTTCGACGGCGGCCCGACGCTGGAAGCGGATAAGGCGCTGCTTAAGACCGCGAATGACAGTGTAACCGCTACCATCACCGAAATCGGCGATGTGCAAGATCAGACGAAATACATGCTCGCCAACGACCGGCTGGCCGAGTTCCGCTGCTGTGCCGGACGCATGAAACAGCTGGAAGACGGTCAGATCATGATCTCCGACAAAGCGGCGGACCTGCTCGGGCTGGCGGTCGGGGACAGACTGCGCTATGCGTCCTATCAGAGTTAGGAGAGGTGAATGAGCACACATTATATCGGTGGGGAGTGGGTAACAGGCGAAAGCGACGGCTTTGAATCCGTCAATCCGGCGACGGGTGAGACCATCTGGGAAGGCCGTGCCGCCTCGGAGAAACAGGTTGCCGCCGCGGTGGAAGCCGCCCATCACGCCTTTCCGGGCTGGGCGGCCACCCCGTTTGAAGATCGTGTTGCCATACTGACGCGTTTCTGCGATGGAATTGAGAAACAGAAGGACGATCTGACCCGCCTGATCGCCCGGGAAACCGGCAAGATACTGTGGGATGCCGCCAGCGAAGCCGCCGCTACCATCGGCAAGCTGAAATTCTCACTCGCCGCTTACGAACAGCGCACAGCCACCAGCCATAACGATATGGGCGGGGTGACGGCCAGCCTGCGCCACCGGCCGCATGGGGTGATGGCGGTCTACGGCCCGTATAATTTTCCGGCGCATTTGCCTAATGGCCATATCATCCCGGCACTGCTGGCCGGCAATACGGTGGTGTTCAAGCCCAGCGAACAGACGCCAGAGGTGGCCGAATGGATGGTCAAACAGTGGGACGCGGCAGGACTGCCCAAGGGCGTACTCAATCTGGTGCAGGGTGAAAAAGATACCGGTATCGCACTGGCAAAAGCCGACATTAACGGCTTGCTGTTCACCGGCAGTTCACAGACCGGCAAGATCCTGCACCAGCAGTTCGCCGGACGGCCGCAGGTGCTGCTGGCGCTGGAGCTGGGCGGCAACAACCCACTGGTGGTGCATGATATCGGCGATATCGACGCGGCGGTCTATGAGACGATCCAGTCGGCCTTTATCACCAGCGGCCAGCGCTGCACCTGCGCGCGGCGGCTGATTGTCACCGACGGCCCTTACGTCGAATCGTTCCTGAAACGGCTGGTCGAAATCACCAGTCATTTGATCGTCGGCGCGGCGGAAGATGCACCGCAACCCTTCATGGGACCACTTATTTCGGATACGGAACAATCAAGAGTTCTACAGGTGTTTGACCGATTCACAAGTCAGGGTGCCTCCGCCCTGCTCGCTCCCGTCATGCCACGTCC